>CBAAAD010000253.1:0-5055 GCA_964658785.1 uncultured Methylobacterium sp. | reverse complement strand
CTGCCTCGGTGTCGGAGGTGGTGCAGGAGATATCCACCCGCGAGCGCTATCGCGGTCTGCTGTGGCTTGTAGCCGCTGCATTCTTCATGCAATCGCTGGATTCGACCGTGGTCAACACGGCGGTGCCGGCGATGGCGAACGCGCTGAGCGTCACGCCGCTGGGCATGCGCACGGCGCTCACCAGTTACGTGCTGACGCTGGCGATCCTGATTCCCGCCAGCCCCTGGCTCTGCGATCGCTTGGGAACGCGGCGTGTGTTCGGCCTGGCCATCATCGTGTTCGGCACCGGTTCGTTACTATGCGGCCTGGCGCAGACGCTGCCCGAGCTGGTCGCGGCACGCGTGCTGCAAGGTGTGGGCGGCGCATCGCTGATGCCGGTAGGCCGCTATGTGCTGGTGCGCAGCATCGAGAAGCGCGAGTTCGTCCGCGCCATGAGTACGGTGGCGACGTTCGGTTTGCTCGGCTCGGTGCTTGGTCCGCTGCTGGGTGGGGCGCTGGTCGAGTTCACCTCGTGGCGGCTGATCTTTCTGATCAACGTGCCGGTAGCCATTGCCGGCGTGTGGATGAATCGACGCGACATGCCGGACTACCGGCTCGATCACGCCAACCGCTTCGACCTCACCGGCTTTCTGATGTTTGCCGCGGCCTCGGCCCTGCTGCTCACCGCCTCGGAACTGGCCGGCAGCACGCCGATACCGTGGGGCCACATCGGCCTGTGCACGCTGTTTGCTCTGCTGATGGGCGCGATTTACGTGTGGCACAGCCGACGCACCGAATTTCCGGTGGCCGACCTCAGCCTGCTGCGCGTGCGCAGCGTGTGGGTGGCGCTGGCCGGCGGCCTGTTCACCCGGCTCGGCATCTCCGGCATGTTTCTGCTGCTGGTGCTGTTTCTGCAGGTTGGCTGCGGCTGGTCGCCGCTGATGGCCGGCCTGATGATGGTGCCGCAGGCGCTCGGTTCGATCAGCGCGAAGTGGGCAATCAACCGCGCCCTGATCTATCTGGGCTATCGCCGCCTGCTGTTCGGCAACACGCTGATCGCTTCGGTGCTGATGGCGATGTTCGCCCTGCTCGGCCCGACCACGCCGATGTGGGCCACCGCGCTGCTGGTCTTCGTCTACGGTGCCTGCACCGGCATGCAGTACACGGCGATGAACACGCTGATCTATAACGATCTCGATATAAAATATGCCTCGATGGCGTCGTCGATGGCCTCGACCGCGCAGTATCTGGCGATGAGTTTCGGCATTGCGCTGGCCACGCTGCTGATGGAAGCCCTGCTGCAGGGCCACGCGCATGAGCAGTACATCGTCGCCTTCCGCTGGACGGTGGTCTTGCTCGGCGGCATCACGGCCATCGCCAGCCGCATCTTTAGCAGACTGCCGAAAGATAGGCCGCTCGGCGGTGCGGTGCAGCGCTGATGCATTGCTGATCGCGCGAAAACCGGCCGCGAACATGGATGTAACATGGTGCTTTAGCAGACAGCCTGAGCGCACCGCATGCAGCATGCCAGCGACATCCTGTTTACCCTCTTCGTCGTTTTTATCGCCGCGCAGCTGGGCGGCGAAATCGCGCAGCGGCTGAAGCTGCCCGGCGTGGTCGGTGAAATTGCGGCCGGCTGCGTGATCGGCCCTTCCCTGCTCGGCCTCATCACTCCGGACCAGATCGCCATCGGCACGCCGCTGGACGTGCTGGCCGAGATCGGCGTGGTGCTGCTGCTGTTTTCTGTCGGCCTGGAAACGCGGCTGGAGGATTTGAAGAAGGTCGGCAAGGTGGCGTTTCTGGTCGGCGTGCTCGGCGTTGCCTTGCCGTTCGCGATGGGCAGCCTGTGGGCGCACGGCAGCGGCTTCAGCTGGGACAAGTCGCTGTTCGTGGCCGCCGCCTTCGTCGCGACCTCGGCCGGCATTACCGCGCGCGTACTGCAGGAGCTGCACGCGCTGCAGCGGATCGAAAGCAAGGTGATTCTCGGTGCCGCGGTGATCGACGACATCCTGGCGATGCTGCTGCTTGGCGTGGTTGTCTCGCTGCAGGGCGGCGGCGGATTTGACCCGACACATCTGCTGGTGGTGCTGGTGGGCGCCGTCGGTTTTATCGCGGTGATCGGCTGGGGCGGCACGCGCGTGATGCGCTGGAATTCCGACTGGCTGGAGAAGCCGCGCGATCCACATTCCCCGCTGATGATCGTGCTGGCGATGTGTCTGGGGCTGGCCTATCTCTCCACGCTGTTCGGACTGGCCGCGATCATCGGCGCGTTCCTGGCCGGCATGATCGCGTCGGAAACGCAGCAGCGGCAGACGCTGGAAAAACAGACCATGCCGCTGCTGGCGCTGCTGACGCCGTTTTTCTTTGTGGTGACCGGCAGCAAGATCGACCTGCACGAACTGGCCAGCGCCGATGCGCTGATCATGCTGGCCGTGGTGACGCTCATCGCCATCGTCTCCAAGCTGATCGGCGGCTGGCTCGGCTCGCTGTCGCTGGGCCGGCGTAGCGCCACCATCATCGGTTGTGGCATGGTGCCGCGAGGCGAGGTTGGCGTGGTGATCGCCAGCCTGGGCCTGGCCGCTGGCGTGTTCAACAACCGCATGTACGCCATCATCGTGGCGATGTCGCTGCTCACCGCGATGGTGACGCCGCCGGTGCTGGCCTGGCTGCTGAAGCGCTCAGCCGATAACGGGGATTTGAACGGCGATTTGCCGCCTGGCGACGCCAACGCCGCTTCCTGACGCGAAGCACCGCAAGGCCCGAAAGACCCCGCGCAGATTGGCGCCCGATTCAGCTGACTTCACTAGACTGAGGGCGTTGCATCACCACCGCGTCATTTTCAACTCGGGACTCACGATGAATATCAAACCGCTGTTCTCTCTCCCCCTCGCCGTGGCCTTGAGCTTCAGTGGCATCGGCGTGGCTAACGCCAGCCCGGATGCGAGCGGTGTGCTGGTGCGCCAGGACGGCATCTATCTGCGCTGCGACCAGTGCGGCACCGTGCAAAGCGTGGAGCGCAACATTACCCAGGGCAGCAACCACGGCGTGGCCGGCGCCATCATTGGCGCGGTCGCCGGCGGCGTGCTGGGCAACCAGATTGGCAAAGGCAACGGCCGCAAGATCGCCACCGTCGGCGGCGCCGTGGGCGGCGGTTTCGCCGGCAATGCCATCGGCAAGGGCGGCAGCAGCGAAAGTTACCTGGTGCGCATGCGCATGGGCGACGGCAGCTACAACAATGTGCAGGTGAAGGATGCCAGCGGCATCCGCCAGGGCGACATCGTGCAACTCGATCAGAAAGGCAACATCACGCGCATCCGCTGAAAACCTCTCAGTCGAGAGCCATAAAAAACGCCCCGGACGGGGCGTTTTTTTGTACGTATTGATGAGCGCGTCCCCTGAAAAATCCGCTGTTTCAGGCGGCTTTCGGCAGTCTGAAGGCTTCGAGTGCTCGACGGGTCAGAAGATAAAAGCTTATCTCGACCGAATCGACGCTGTGGATCGCGCGTACCGCTTCAAGCAGCTCGCTGTCGGTACAGCGAAAACGCCGGCACCAAAGTGCCCGGCTTGGTCGATCGCGCAATTGAATGTGTTCTGTCATAAGCGAGGTCCGCTCATCGGTTAATTATCTAGCTTGCCCATGCACAAATGAAATGCCCGTGCTCAAAAAGTTAAGTCGGTTGCAGGCGTCTGTATCGGCATCATTCCAAGGGGGGCCGGAGGCACGCAAAACGGACGTATATACGTATGGAGAGCGCATTGTTGATTTCGTTCCCCACACGCCAGGTATTTGAGGACAGCCGATATGCCTGATCCCACCATCGGCTGTACCTAGCCAGCTGATGATTCGGGTAACTCGAACCGATAGCCGGCGCCATAGACCGAATGGATGTAGGGGCCGCCAGGCACGAGATCATCGAGCTTTCGGCGCAGGTTTCGGATATGGCTGTCCACCACGCGATCGGTGACATCACGAAGATCGCCGTGCATCAGATCCAGCAATTGATCGCGCGAATACACGCGGCCCGGATGCGCCACCAGCGTCTGCAGAAGTCGATACTCGGTGGTGGTAAGCGGCAGCGCCTTGCCACCGATCAAAATGCGCTGCGTCGACTCATCGACCACAAACGGATTGACCGAAACCGCACCGCTGCTCCGGCGCAGCAGCGCACGCACGCGTGCTACCAGTTCGCGCGGGCTGAACGGCTTGCAGACGTAATCGTCGGCACCGAACTCCAGCCCCAGCAGGCGATCGATCTCTTCCACGCGCGCGGTCAGCATGATCACCGGCAGCTGGCTGTCCTTGCGCAGCTCGCGCAGCACCTGCAGGCCGTCCTTGCCTGGCAGCATCACGTCGAGCAGCAGCAGATCGGGCTGCTTTTCAGCGATGGCGGGCAATACGTGATCGCCCTCATCAACAATCGACGCAACGTAGCCGGCGCCCTGAAGATATTCACTGACCAGGGCCGAAATCTTCGGTTCGTCTTCGGCAATCAGAATGTGGGGTGCTTGGCTCATGTCACTCTTGTATCAGAGGCAGAGTCAACACGATGCGCAAGCCGCCCAGCGACGAGGGAAGCGCGTGTAGCTGTCCATCGTGCGCCATGGCAATTCGCTGCGCTATGGCCAGACCCAGGCCGCTACCACCGCGTTTGCGATCACGCGACGCTTCCCCGCGATAAAGCGGTTCGAACAAACGAGCCAGGGACTCGGCGTCCACGCCTGGCGGCGTGTCGTCGAACGTGATCTCGACCGTGTTTGCCCGTGTCGTCATGGCGATGTTTATTCGGCCGCCGCGGTCGCTATAACGCACGCTGTTACCGATCACGTTATCGATCAGCTGGCGCATACGATCAGGATCGACCCGAACCATGACAGGTGAAAGCGCGCGTTCAATGACCAGCCCCGCTTCGTCCGCGATCGGCGTAAAGCTCGCGCAGGCCGTGCTGATGAGTTCGGCGATATCGATCCGCCGCGGGCGATAGCTCAGCGTGCCCAGATCGGCCATCGACAGCTGGTGCAGATCGCCGACCAGGCGATCAAGCCGCATTACCTCTTCGTGCAGCGAACGCAGGCCAG
>CBAAAD010000252.1:0-5057 GCA_964658785.1 uncultured Methylobacterium sp. | reverse complement strand
AGAACGACCCGGCAACCTCTAATTTAGCGTGGCACTGATTTGTGGGGAGTCGACACGTTGGCCTGGGGAATTTCAGCGCCACATACGGGGTGCTTAGTGCTGTCGAACGGCGGATCTCACCGCACGGAGCCGCATTAGCTGCGCCTGTCATAGACGGCCAGTCCTTACCTTTTCTCAGCAAGAAGAACCCGCCTGGGTGGCCGCTTCTTCTTACCGGTCGTCGGTCGAAACCGAATCAAGAAACTCCATGAGTTTCCGCATGCCCGGAGAAGCCGTGGAGTGATCCTCAGCCCAGGGAATTTCATGCTTCCAATGCTTTTGGCTCAGCTCCTGGATGACGCTGGCCGGCGCGTCTCGAAATCCCATGAACCATTTGTTGAAGAACCGTTGCGGAACCTGACGCCGTTCCAATTCAACCAGCTCCGCATGGAGTCCTGAGCGGCGAATGCGATTGTAGACGGCCTCCACATCCGCTGGATGGCCTTCGAAATACTGGAAAAACTGGCCTGCGCCATACAACAGCACCCCAGTCACTCCCCTTTCGGAATTGTAGGTTTTCGAGTCCATCAGCAGTCGGTCCAGATCATCCGACAGCATCGGTCGCGTTGAGCGGCTCGTATATACAACGCCAACCATTTCCATGAATTACTCGCGGATCGGTGAGGATCGCGCATGGTGACCGCTTAGCGCGAGACTGGCAATGCCGACTAACCGCGGCTATTTACCGCCCCATCGTCGGCCCTTGCTGCTGGGGCTGTTGCACTTGCATCGCCTGCTGCACTTGCTGCTGGACCTGCTGTTGCTGCTGATTGACCTGCTGCATCGCCTGAGTGTGTTGCTCGACTGGCGTGTGGACTGCCTGCGCTGTGGAAACCGGGCGCGCTATTTCCCTTGATGGCGACGCCGGATCGCCCTGGACAGCAAACGCGTTTGCGCCGTCCGTGCTTAGCAACACGTGGTCCACCCGGCTCAGCCCGTGGGCCTTGGCACCGACCGCGACACCGGCGGCGAGATTGGTGCTGTGCTGGTCGGGCGTGCGCCCGAGCTCCGCGTCGAGGCGATGCACGGCACCCAGCGATTGATTAAAGAGCATGTAGTCAGGGTGCGCCGGATGATTCAGGAGCACCGGATACGCTTTGTGCGCGTAGCCAACCACATCTTCGATGCCGTGCGAGGCTGCGTTGACGGTGCCATGGTAGTCCTCGACAGCCTTGTCCTTGATCGCACCAAGCAGTTCCCCGGTTTGCTTGATGTTGTTTTCGACTCGATGGACAACCGCTCCCGTGGCATCGAGCACGGGCTTGTCGATTTCGTATTCGACGTGAGCAACGTCTCGTGCGAACTCGATGTTGTTTCGGTAAGGCTCAATCATCGTGTGGTGGGCTTCGGCATACTTTTCGTTGGCCGGAGAAATGATGGTGCTGCCGAGTAAAGTGCTGTTCGGCACAAAGTTGTCGATGGCATGGGCTTCCAGCTGGATTTTTCCCAGGACCGGCGCATGGTGCGTCAGCGCATTGACCACGGGACTGTCCGAATAGCCAGCCTGGCTCAGCGCCTGGGTGTCTTGTGGCACGGCATACACACGCACCTCCCCAAAGTGGGGGCTCGCAGAACTGACCACATCCGTGGCGCGCACATGGTCAATCACTTGGTTGCCACCCGCCGGGATGCCCATCGCCAGACCAGCGGCGCCAAACGAGTTGAACGTTTCACCGTGCAGATGAAATTTGTAAGCGTTGATTTCAGCCAGCGTGCCGCCGAGCGAATGACCGGTGACGGTCACATTCAGCGGTTGATGGGTGAGCTCCACGTTCTGTTTGGCGGCATCAATGACGCGCTTTGTAAACGCCATCGACTCACCGGCCTGACCATTCGTGCCCTTGAACGTCATGGCTGCATCGGCCATACCGTCCTGCCTGGCTTCTCGATCAAACTCGGTGCCGCGGTAGGCGATGATGACTTCGCCGGTGGCCTTGTTCTGATAGGCGGTGGCCTGAAATCCGGTCTTCGGATCGTCCATGTGATCGAGCGGCCGATACGACACCCCATCCAGCTTGATGTCTTTGTAAATCGTGCCCTCCGGGCCACGGCTCTCAATGACCGGATCTTTATACGAGGCCTGGCTCAACAACGCATAGTCTGTTGAGCGCATGGTCATTGGAAATTCTCCCTGGCCGTGAACGTCACGGAGAACGTGTCTGCCGGATCCTTGTACGTCGAACGGTCACCAACCCCGTTATCCACGCCGCTCAACGCCGGATTGGTGAAGTTCTGATTTGAAAAGAAGCGAGTTGCAGGCTTCCTGGCGACGACTTCGTCGAGCTCGATGCCCGTGCTGATCATTCTTTTCTTCACCCGCAGGTAACCCGAAAACGCTGTGAGCTGCCAATGGCACACGCCCTTCCCGTAATAGTCCTCATCAACCAGCTGGTCGGTGTAAATTTCTCCGCGGTAGGCGTTCTCCCCCACCTTGGTCATGTGGATGGGTATCGTCTTGTCCGGCGCGATGGTGGCCCCACTGCCTGGCGTCAACGGCACGCAATGATCGTTCGCAATGTCGTATTGCGCGATGGTCTCGATCGAGTCAAACGGGCCTTTCGCCCCTTCGATGGTCATCGTGATCTCATAACGCTTTATCGGGTGCGGATTGAGTTTGATGTCGGGTGTTTTCATGGTCGATGAGCCGCAAGCAGTGGTGATGAGGGATGCCGATAAAAGCAGGCCGCGGAAAAGCTGTTTCGTCATGAGTGGTTCTCAGGCGCAGGCACACCAATGGCGTCCGTGATCGTTGGGCCGGCAAAATCAGAAAGGTAACCCGTGGCCGTGGCCTGATGTCGAGCATCGGGTGCTCTGACATCGAGTGTTTCCACGCGCAGCGCTGCGGCTGCGCTCGTAGGGACGTTCAACACCATCACCGTGCTCCGTGCGTCGGTGGTCCGAGTGTATATCTAACTTGCCTGCGCGAATAACAAAGGGGCTCACATTCGGAAAAGCCTTACGCGCAAAGCGTGAAACGCGCCGAAAACCGTGACGCAGGAGGTTAATTGGTTGATGTAGGCGAAATGACTTAGCCTGAATAAGCGCAAGCCGCAGATCCAATGAGTGTGCATCGAGGCGCGACGATACTTTGCTTGAAATAGACGTAACGCCAAGAAAAGCGGCCTTGAGAGCGCTTTACAGAAGAGCGGTGTTGATTGATAAAAGAGGTCTCGTACATTCGGAGAAGACTTTGGCCACGGCGGAAATTTCCCAAGAGCTTGGGATTAAGCATTCATCTGGGTGAGTCCATCAAGGACGAGGTCACTAAGGAAAAGTTTCTTCGGAATATGACCGCGGTGTGGTGTCGCGTGCCATAACCTTCAGGTGTGTTTGTCGCCCATGAGGCAGCATCCGCCAAATTTTCACTCTCCACGCCAGCGTGATGACTTATTTGCCGTCACCCGCATGGTCGATCAGGCTCCCGATCCAAGGCAGACTGTAAATAGGTAATCGCTTATCTATGAAAATTGTTGTGCTAGAAAGGCCACACAACAGAGGAAAGAGCGTACCGACATCGCTCGCCATAAGCTGAGTCGACCGTAGAAGCATATTCCACAAGACCCTCGACGTGATGTCGCAAGCCTATGACCGAACTGAAGCCACGGCGGGCTGCGTGACGGGCGGGCCCAACATCTTCACGCTGGAGAAAATGAAGGTGCAGACGGAGACGTGCTTTGAACTCGCGCGTCAAACGCGGTTTATCACCATCCACCAGTAGACCCAAAACGATCTTTTTTGCACCTGGAGGCGCGACAACAGTCTTCATTGTCTGCGGAGCTAATCCGAACCGCCTCAAGCGTGAGTACACCTCATTAATCAGCTGACTGCACCGCTGGCGTGAAAATTCTCCATCTGTGGAAAAACACATATCATCAGCGTAACGGCTATAAACCAGGCCGTGTTTGTCCGCCACTTCTGTCAACAATTCATCAAGTTGTACTGAGGCGAGATTTGCCAACATAGGGCTAGTTGGCGCCCCTTGTGGAAGTGCCCCTTTTCGCCAGAATTGGTAATTCTCAATCTTTGGCCAACGGCGCGTTTCGGTGCGCCAGTACTCCGACGGCAACTTTCGCAGTGAACTTTTAACACGGGTCGTCAGGCGCGCCATCTCGAAGCTGAGCAAGGGCTGATAGCCGAGACCCTGGAACACACGATAAGCAGACACCTCCGTGATGGACTCGAAAAAGTTCATGACGTCGACTTTGATGAGCCACCGCGCCTTGCAGTGCAAGGACGCAGCCTTTAATGGTGAGGACTTTTTGGCATAAGCAGTGCTCGCTATATGAGGATGTCCCTTGGCGAGTATCTCTTGGGCAATCCAGCGCTGAACGCGCATCAGAAATGGGGCCGGCGCTGCGATGAGCCGGAAACGAACCCGCCCTTCGAGAGGGCGCTTTCGGATTCGAAATATTCTATAAAACTGAATCTCGTGGCGCTCGACAACTGCGCGCAGAAGCTTATAAGGCACCCCGCAGCGCTTGGCCAGATGGTTGAGAGAAAAAAGAAGGGGTGCGTCTTTGTTAACCGCGCGAATCTGCTTCGCTGTAAGGATTGCATTTTCGATGGCATCGGGATCCTCTCCCGCTTCGATGCCATTGTTTCGGTAACGCTGAGGGAGCCAGTATTCCATCTACTTTGACACCCATAGGGTGAGACAGGTCGCGCGATGGAGGTAGGCTTCCGCCACGGTCGCTTGCGACCATTGCGTGACCTGCCTGAGCATCAGGCGAAAGCTACAACAGGAGGCAACAGAGTCTGCGCCCCACCAGCATGAAAAAATCATGCGCTGGCGCCACAAACGTGGCATGAACTAGACGGAAAGAACTGGCACCCTCAGCGAGCTAGGATAGTACGCCACATCCGATCCGATTTGCACGACTGGCTTCGAAGGCCTTTTCGAACGAAAGCTATCGAGTTGCACACGGCCAGAATCTGTAAGCCGACCTTTCGCGTCTAGCCAACCAAACGCAATCGCATTGTCTGTCGCTGAAGTCACCTCCCACACAGTTAGCCCGGTT
>CBAAAD010000251.1:0-5066 GCA_964658785.1 uncultured Methylobacterium sp. | reverse complement strand
TGTGCGGTATCGGCGCGCCGATTCTGACGGGATATGCCGAACCGGAATGCACAAAAAATGCTGCCGGGCATATCCAGCAGCAGAACCTGCAGCGATATGACCGCGCGAAAAGCGCGCCCGTCGATGCCTCAGCAAAAAGCGCACCGCTGCAGTGCGTCAAGCCGGCGGCCGGGCTTTGTGTCAGATTCATGCGGTCCGGCTCCCGGGATCGGTAGGGTCGCCCCGCGCTCCGGCATCCACCAATCAAAGGGGTCGTTTTTCATGAAAAGATTTCACAAGATGGCGTTTGTCGCGTTTGTGGCTCTACCCGGTATCGGCCTGGCGGCTGCACCGGTCCTCAAGGTCAGCAAAAGCGTGGTCATTCACGCTACGCCAGATGCGGTGTGGGCCAAGGCGAAGGATTTCGGTGCCCTCAATACCTGGCACCCGGCGGTAGCCAAGGACGAGATCATTGCCGGTACCGACAACCAGCCCGGTGCCGAGCGCCAGCTCACGCTCGGCGATGGCGGCAAGGTCCACGAAAAACTCGTCGCCTTCAACGACAAGGGCCATCAGTTCAAATATGTCATCGTCGATGGCGTGCTGCCGGTGACCTCATATACCTCCAGCTTCAAAGTCACCGCGGCCGGCAAGGATAGCGCCAAAGTCACCTGGTCAGGCACGTTCAAGCGCAAGGACATCGGCCCCAAGCCGGCCGACGATGCCAATGACGCCACCGCCACAAAGGTCATCAGCGGCGTGTATCAGACCGGCCTGGACAACCTCAAGAAGGTGGTCGAGACCCCGTAGGACGTGCTGCCGGCCAAGGCCGGCGCGTCAATGGAACCGGCCTGGCGACGCGCGCAAAGCGCTTCGCCAGGTTTTTTTATGCATCGGCATGCGAGCAGCTGGCGCGGCTGGACGAGGGATGCAAAGTGCGGCGGATCAGGCGCTGTCCGTCCAGACCGCTTCAATGTCGCTTTTTACCGCGCTGTCCACATCGGCGCTGGCAACGCCGAGCATGTCGTGTACCAGCCCATGACGGATACCGGCGAACTCGCCCTTCAGTCGATACGTCGCCGTCCAGCTGACCCGGCCGGAGCTGCCCGGATGATGGTCGCCTTCATAGGTATAGCCGTTGCTGGTCTTGCCCGCGACGTTGCTCATGATGGATGCCTCTGAGCCGGAGCAGAACCCGAGCATAGACCCTTGCTGCCTGCATGGGGGAATAGGGTCGTGTCTTTCCGGGGAACACGGTGAGGGGCATGTCGGATAACCCTTGCTCAGCCGCCACTTCGACACCGGGGGGCGCGGACTGTTTCGTTTTGGGCGGCCGCTTCGGGGACAATGGGTCATCCGCGCGTGGCAACATCGCCCGCATCCGCCGCCTCTGGACGACACCTATCTCCCGCATGAGCATCGACCCCGCACGCCCTGCCCCCGGCAACGCTTTCGCTTCGCTGCGCGCCAACACCAAAATCGCCGCGATCCTGCTGGCGAGCGCGGTGCTGATGCCGCCGCAGTGGCTGCTTATGCGCTTTACCCGCGGACGCGCGTCCTTCGTGCTGCCGCGGCTGTGGTTTACCTGCCTGCGCCGGGCGATGGGGCTGCGGCTGGAAATCGTCGGCACGCCGCGAGACAGCGGCGGCACGCTTTTTGTCGGCAACCATATTTCGCATTACGACATCGTGCTGCTGGGAAGCATCCTGCGCGCACGCTTTATCGCCAAGGACGAAATGGAAAGCTGGCCGGGCGTGCGCTTTATCGGCGGCCTTGGGCAGACGGTGTTTATCAGCCGACGCCGGCAGGACACGGCCAGCGTGGCGGCCGCCATCGCTGCGCAAATGCGCCCCGATCACGACCTCGTGCTGTTCCCCGAAGGCACCACCTCATCCGGCGAGCACGTCGCACCGTTCAAGTCGAGCCTGCTTGCGCCCTTCCTTGGTCCGCAGGCTGCCGCACAGGCGTGGCAGCTGCAGCCGTTCACCCTGGACATCCTTTCCGTCGACGGCCGCGCGCTAACTGCCGGCGGTGATCGCGATGGTTACGCCTTCCACGGCGGCATGGAAGCCGGGCCGCACGTCAGCCGGTTTTTTCGTACGTCCGGCGCGCTCGTGCGCGTCATCTTCCACGAGCCCATCGCCATTCCACCCGGCACCGACCGCAAGGCGCTGGCGCTGCGAGTGCATGACATTGTGGCGGCGGGCCTTTCTTCCCCCTAAATAGGTCACGTTTCCAAACTCGCGAGTGCCTGCTGCAGGTCACTGGGAAAACCAGTTCAGCCTGTGAATTGCGATCCATGCAGGCCCTTCTCGCTCGCTGTTTAGCTCAAACAGAGGTCTCCACCGCAAGACTTACATGCTGGCCGTATGCCAGTTCCAGCGTGTGGCCATCGGGATCCTTCAGGTAAGCCCAATATCCAACCGGCGGGCAGAATTCTACCGGCTCACTCACGAGACAACCGTCGACGCGCGCAATATCGCAAAGTCTGTCGACTTCATCGCGTGACGCGACTCCCACACCTAGATGTGCTTCTGGCAACAACGGGCGAATCTCAACCGAAGATTCAATAAGCACAATCACAAAAGGCCGCGTCCCATCGCTGATCCAGCTGACGCCGGGACGACTATGAACCACGCGCATATTCGCGAAGCGGCCATAGAAAGCGACGCTTGCTTCCAGCGACCTGACTGGAAGGGCAATGTGGGTAAAACCCAAGTCGGACATAAGCTGCCTAGCGTCGATAGATGATGCGATGACGGATGTTCAAAACCTTCCCGAGCACACGAATCCTATGGCAGCAAGACTTCTGATCCCTATACTTTTTCAGACTCGTCAAACAGGACTTATTTATCTCGACCGGCAATCGTCATTGCGAACCCCTCTGACACTTTTTTATTGCCCAATCTAGCGTGGCTCGTCTCAAATCCTTCGACTCAGTTACTCACACGATGCGCCAACACAAAATCAATGGCCGCACACACGGCCGCTACCTGGGCGTTGTTGCACTGCTCAGGTGTAGCGCGGGGGCTGTCGGGGTAGACCTCGGTGGTGGTGACGTAGGGTGCGTTGGTGATGCGGGCACACAGGCCGAGTTTTTTCAGCGAGTACTCGATGACGCCTGGTGCGACCATCGGTGAACCGATAATTTCGCCATGCTCATCGGCGGGCGCGATATGGGTGACTTTGGCTACCGCCGCGATCACGGCCTGCTGGAATGCCGGCTGCGGTTGTTCGCTGTCGTCAACCAGATAGAAGCCGTCCGGAATGTCGTCCGGCGCGTAGTGGATGCCATCGCGCGCGGCGAGCGCCGGGCGAAACTCGGTTTCGTCGGTGTCGGTGGTTTCATGCAGGTCGATATGCATCAGGGCGCGATCGCGGATGGGCTCGACCAGGCGCATCAGGGCAGCGGACTCCTGTGCCGGGCTGTTTTCGCGAAACGAGCGGTTGGGATCAATTGCGTTCGCGTTCCAGCGATGGATGCGTTCGTAAGCCCAGGGACTGACGCACGGCGCCACGAGGATATTGACCCGACCCGCGTAGCGCGCCATTTGCTGATCGACAAACTGCAGCGCGCCCTGCACGCCACTGGTCTCGTAACCGTGTACGCCGCCGGTCACCAGCACGACGGGCAGCGCGTCGTTCCAGTCGCGGCTTCTGATCGCGAACAGCGGATAGCTGTCCGGCGCGTAATCGATCCGGCCGTACTCGGATACGTCAAAGCGCGCGCGAAAGGTGTCGATGACGCCGAGTACGTCCGCCGTGTAGCTGCGCCGGATCGGTTGGCGTGACAGCCAGAGCGCCACGTCCGCGTCGCCCCAGGGTCGTCCTGGTGTGCCGATGGAATAAGGGGATTGGGTACTCATCGCGTGGCTCGCCTTGCGTGGATGTCAGTCGCGGCACTGTAGCACCGGAAAAAAAGGCGCATTGGCAGAATTCGGCAATTCAGGACACCACACCCGTCTATACGCCTCACCCCATTTGAATGCCTTGCTTGATAGCTTGCAGTCCCCGCAAAGGAGCAAACTGAAATGATCCATGTTGTCGCCATCATCACCGCCAAGCCCGGCTGTCGCGCCGAACTGCTGGAGCGCTTTCTCGCCATTGTGCCGATCGTGCATTCGGAGGACGGCTGCATTGAATACCGCCCCATCATCGACAACGACGCCGGACTCGATGGCGCGCGCGAGGCCATCGGTGCCGACACTTATGTCGTCATCGAAAAGTGGGCCAGCGTGGAGGCACTGGACGCGCACTCGGCAACCGACCATATGCGCAAGTACGGCGAAGAGGCTGGCCACCTGGTTGCCGGGCGCGTGCTGCACGTGATGCGCGACGCGTAAGGTGACGCTTGGGTTGCTGTGCCGGTAGTGGAGGCACCATCCGTTCAACGATACGAGCAGGCCTTCGCGCCTGCTCGATCATTCGAAATAGAAGCAGATTTGATGTGCCCAGCAGCCGGCCTGAACGAGCGCGTCAGCCCGCGTCGAAGAACGAACACCACCCGGTCTACGGCTCGCCAGCGATTTAGAAGCGATGCGAGAGCCCAAGATATATCTGACTGTCCGGCGTGCTGTTGTTGAGCCCAAAGTTGGCGCCGATGTCCAGCTGCAGGGTTGGGTTCACCAGAAAAATCAGCGCCGCGTCGGCGGAACGCTGATGAATCGTGCGGGCCGGATCGCGGTTGTCCTGAGCCCACAGCTCCACGGCAAAACTCAGTCGACTGCTCAGCGCATGCGACACGTTGACCAGTCCCGTCACGGCCGCATGGTGGCCGTGACCATCGCTATCGGCCAGTACATCGAGTTCCGGCCCGAGCGTCAATGAAAAACCTTGCGGCAACGCCACACCAATGGGCACCGCCAGGCCACCCTCCCAGCGATCGTTGCCCAGCCCATGCGACGCGGTGGGCGCCTTGATAAAGGGAATCAGCGCCAAGCTGACGGTGTCGTTGCTGAACAGCCGCGACTTCAGCCTCAGGTAGACATCGCCAGCACCCGAAACGGTGTGCGTCTGGCCGTCCTCCCTGGTGCGCAGGCGCACGGCCGGCGCCCAGCTGATCTCGATATCCTGGTGATCGTTGAGGC
>CBAAAD010000250.1:0-5067 GCA_964658785.1 uncultured Methylobacterium sp. | reverse complement strand
TGCCAACCGTCGGCGCGCCAGAGGTTGGCGGCGCTGTAGTTACCCATGATGACCTGATCACTCATGACGTTTCCTCCTGTCTGAAACCCCAGACGCCATTAACCCGCCAATGACCTGAGCTAAAACAAAAGTGTAACCGCCACGGTCGCCTTCACTTCACTTTACCTGCGGCATAATCGGAAAATGGCCAAGAAAACTAGCGAACTTAACCCCAAACTCCTGCTTCGTCTGGCAACGCCGCAAGACGTGCCTCAGCTGGTCGACCTCACGGCACGCATCTACACCGCCGAATGGGGTCATTCGGCGGAGATGCTGCGCTCACAGCAGACGCACTTTGCCGAAGGCCAGTTTGTCGTCGAATATGAGGGCAACGTGGTCGGCTATTGCGCCACGTTCCGCATCGACGAGGCGACCGCGCTGGCGCCGCATACCTGGATGCAGATCACCGGCGGCGGCATGGGCTCGCGCCACAAGCCCGACGGCAACTGGCTGTATGGCATGGAAGTGGTGGTGCACCCGGATTTTCGCGGCATGCGCATCGGCCAGCGGCTGTATCAGGCGCGCAAGCGCCTGTGCATGGACCTGAAGCTGCGCGGCATCGTGTTCGGCGGGCGCATTCCCGGCCTGGCCAAGGCCATGCCGCGCTACGGCAGCGCCGAGGCCTATGTGCAGGCGGTGGTGGAAGGCAAACGGCGCGACCTCACGCTGAGCTTTCAGCTGTCCAACGACTTCGAGGCGATCGGCGTGCTGCGCGCGTATGCGCCCTCGGACTACGACTCGCTCGGCTATGCCGTGCACATGGTCTGGCGCAATCCGCAGCTGCTCGATCATCCGGACATGCCGTCGATCCCCTCGACCCAGCACATGCCCGACTCGGTGCGCGTGGCGTCGGTGCAGTACCAGCAGCGCAAGATCGCCTCGTTCGAGGAGTTCGCCACCCAGGTGGAATACTTCACCGACATCGCGGCCGACTACAACGCGGATTTCGTCACCTTTCCGGAGCTGATCACGCTGCAGCTGCTGTCGATCGAAAATACCGAGCTGTCGCCGGTGGAATCGATCCGCAAGCTGAGCCAGTACACGCCACAGGTCAAGGAATTGTTTGGCCGTCTGGCCGTCCATTACAACATCAACATCATCGCCGGCACGCATCCCACCGAGCAGGCCAACGGCGATATCCACAACGTGTGCTACGTGTGCCTGCGCGACGGTTCGATCCACGAGCGCGAAAAGCTGCATCCGACCCCAAGCGAGCGCACGGTGTGGAGCATCACCGGCGGCGACACCGCGGCCACGGTGCAGACCGACTGCGGGCCGATCGGCGTGATGATCTGCTACGACTCCGAGTTCCCCGAAGTGGCGCGCCACCTCACCGATCAGGGCGCGCTGATCCTGTTTGTACCGTTCTGCACCGACGTGCGCGAAGGCTATTTGCGCGTGCGCTACTGCTCGCAGGCGCGGGCGATCGAAAACCAGTGCTACGTCGTGCTGTCGGGCAACGTCGGTAACCTGCCCGGCGTCAACAACTTCGATATCCAGTATGGCCAGAGCTGCATCCTCACGCCCAGCGATTTTCCGTTCGCGCGCGACGGCATTGCCGCCGACTCCACGCCGAATATCGAAACCGTGCTGTTCGCCGACCTGCGGCTGGAAAGCCTGGCGCGCGCGCGCAATGCCGGTGCGGTGCAGAACCTGAAAGATCGCCGATTCGATCTGTATGAGATGCGCTGGCATACCAAACCGCTGAGCTGAAGCGGCGCGCGCCTTGCCGCAGGACCTCTACCGGCGGGGAACCGTCATCCCAGCAAACGCTGGGATGACGAACCCATCCCGCGTTTTACGTGACGACCGCAGGACTGCCCTCGCCAGGTCTGCAATAATCAACGGATGACCGACGCTACCCCGCCCCGCTCGAATCCAGCTGACCGGGACGTGCCCGATCACGTGCCTCCCGTCACCCGATCCTCCAATCCGCGCCTGAAGGCCGTGCTCGGCCACGAGTTCTTTGCACCGCAGCAGTGGAAGCGCAGCATCGCGCTGTGGACCGGCGCGCTGCTGGTCGCACTCGCCGCGATCGTGTTTGCCAAGGCCAGTGACTGGTCTTACCACTTGTTCCAGCAGATCCTCACGCACGGCATCTGGATTCCGCTGATTCTCACGCCGTTGGTCTTTGCGCTGCTGGCATGGGTTACGGAGGGCAAACTTCGCGCCACGCGCGGCAGCGGCATCCCGCAGGTCATCGCCACTTTGCACATCGAAGACGCGGGCTTTCGCGAACGGATGCTCACGCTGCCGATCGCCGCGGGCAAGATGATCCTGACCCTGCTGGCCTTGGCCGTGGGCGCATCGATTGGTCGCGAAGGCCCTACCGTGCACGTCGGTGCCGGCATCTTTCATTCGCTGGGCCGGCGCTTCGGCTTCGATGATCCGAAAGCGGCCTCACGCTTCATTCTCGCTGGCGGCGCCGCCGGTATCGCGGCGGCCTTCAACACGCCGCTGGCTGGTGTGGTGTTTGCGATCGAGGAACTGGCCGGTACGTTCGAGCACCGCTTCAGCGGCCTGCTGCTCACGGCGGTGATCGTCGGCGGCGTGGTCTCGCTGGGCATCATGGGCAATTACGCCTATTTCGGCCGGGTGGAAACGCTGCTGCCGCTGGGTCACGCATGGCTCGCCGTGCTCTGGTGCGGCGTGATCTGCGGCCTGCTTGGCGGCCTCTTCGCGCGCCTCATCCTGCTAAGCCGCAACGGGCCGCTGGCTTATATCGGCCGGCTGCGCGCGCGCGGACCCGTTCTGTTTGCCGGCGGTTGCGGCCTCGCGCTGGCCGTGATCGGCGTGCTCTCGCACAACAGCGTCTACGGCACCGGCTATGACCAGGCGCGCGCCTTCGTGCAGGAAGCGGCCGTGACGCCGGGCCAGACCTTCGGCGTCGCCAAGCTGCTGGCCAACGTGGTGTCCTACTGGGCCGGCATTCCCGGCGGCATCTTTTCGCCGGCGCTGGCGGTGGGCGCAGGCATCGGCCACAACATTGCAACCTTCCTGCCGAGCGTGCCTGCGGCGTCGGTCGTGCTGCTGGGCATGAGCGCGTATCTGTCTGGCGTCACCGGCGCGCCGCTGACCTCGGCGGTGATCGCGATGGAATTGACCGACAACCAGGACATGGTCATCCCCATCATGGCCGCCTGCCTGCTGGCGCGCGCCGCCGCTTCGCTGTTCTGCCCCACGCCGGTGTACAAGGATTTTGCC
The DNA here is from genome assembly GCA_964658785.1 of uncultured Methylobacterium sp. Taxonomy (GTDB): domain Bacteria; phylum Pseudomonadota; class Gammaproteobacteria; order Xanthomonadales; family Rhodanobacteraceae; genus Rhodanobacter. The sequence continues at coordinate 1,824 of CBAAAD010000250.1, read as the reverse complement.
GAGCGCATGGTGCAGGATTTCGAAAAGCAGCAGGCTGCCCAGGCGGCAACCACCGAAAAAGCCCAGGTCGACGCCGAAGCGATGCAGCATGTCGGCAGCACCACGGCATTCGACGAACCGGCCGGCCCCGTGGTTGATGAAGCGGATGCCGATGAAGGCGAATCGGATGAACTCGACGCGCTCGATGCTGACGCGCCGACCGAAAAGCATGGCCTTGACAGAGAACCACCAGGCTCGCCACCAAAAGAACACTAACGTTGTAATGGAAGCCATCGAAGCATGAGCACACCGCGCTGGGATCGACTGCTGATGAATGCCACGCTGGCAACGTTTGCCGGCGACGCGCCTTACGGTCTGATCGAGCGTGGCGCCATCGCCATCCATCACGGCCGCATCGCCTGGGTCGGGCGGGTGGACGCGCTGCCCGATGCGCCCCACGCGCTGGCGTCCATCGTGGAATCGGTCGATGGCGCCTTGATCACGCCCGGGCTGGTCGATTGCCACACGCATCTCGTATTTGCCGGCGACCGCGCAAACGAGTTCGACCTGCGCTTGAATGGGGCCAGCTACGAGGAGATTGCCCGTGCCGGTGGGGGCATCGTTTCCAGCGTCACCGCCACGCGAAAAGCATCGGAAGACCAGCTCTACGCACAATCCCTGCCCCGCGCACTGGCGCTGCTGGCCGATGGCGTGACCACGCTGGAAATCAAGTCGGGCTATGGGCTCGATCTCGAAAGCGAGCGCCGCATGCTGCGCGTGGCACGCCGGCTCGGGCGCGAGCTCGGCATCAGCGTGCGCACCAGCTTTCTCGGCCTGCACGCGCTGCCGCCGGAGTATGCGAATCGCCGCGGCGATTACGTCACCCTCGTCTGCGATGAGATCCTGCCGACGCTGGCGGGCGAAAAACTGGTCGATGCGGTCGACGCATTCTGCGAAACCATCGGCTTCAGCCACGCCGAAACGCGCCGGCTGTTTGAACGTGCCAAAGCGCTTGGCCTGCCGGTAAAGCTGCACGCCGAACAGCTGTCCGATATGGATGGGGCTGCGCTGGTGGCCGAGTACGGCGGGCTATCCGCCGACCACCTTGAGCATCTGAGCGAGTCCGGCATCCGCGCGATGGCGGCTGCCGGCACGGTCGCCGTGCTGCTGCCGGGTGCGTTCTACGCGTTGCGCGAAACCAGGCTGCCGCCGATCGAGCGGCTGCGCCAGCACAACGTGCCGATGGCAGTCGCTACCGACTGCAACCCGGGTACCTCGCCGCTGCTGTCGCTGCGCCTGGCTGCCGGCATGGGCTGCACGCTGTTCCGACTCACGCCGGAAGAAGCGCTGCGCGGCGCCACCGTCAACGCCGCGCGCGCCTTAGGTCTCGCCGATCGCGGCACGCTTGCCGTCGGGCAGCGTGCCGACCTCGTTGTCTGGAAGGCCCGCCAGCCGGCGGAACTCTGCTACTGGATCGGCGGCGACCTGGTGCGCCAGGTGTGGCTCGCCGGTGAACCGGTGTCTGCCGCCGACGTACGATGAAGCGCGAGCTGCGCTAACCAATTCGCCCTTCAATCGACGACAAGCTGCGGCGTTCGCTCTGCACTCGACCCATTCGCTCGACCAGCGCCGCGTAAAAAGCGTCTGGCAGTGCGGCACGCACCGGCACGCGCCACCAGTGCGGCTGCGCGAAACTGCGGCACTTGACGGCGTCCTTGTCGGTCATCAGCAGCGGCAGATCGTCCGCAAAGTCCAGTTCAGCCGGGGCAAAGCGATGGTGGTCCGCGAACGCGTGCTCGATCACCTCGATACCCGCGCCGCGCAGGCTATCAAAGAAACGCTGCG
>CBAAAD010000249.1:0-5087 GCA_964658785.1 uncultured Methylobacterium sp. | reverse complement strand
GCCGAGAACGGCTCGTCGAGCAGCAGAATATCCGGCTCGGCGGCGAGCGCACGGGCCAGCGCCACGCGCTGCTTCTGACCGCCGGAAATCTGCGACGGGTAGTGCGTCGCCACGGCGCCCAGCTCGAAGGCTTCGATCCAGCGCGCTGCCGCTTCCGGCATCGACGAACGGCGGGGGTTGAGGATGCCTGTGCGCATGCCGAACGCCACGTTCTGCGCCACGGTCAAATGGGGGAACAGCGCGTAATCCTGGAACAGATAGCCGACCTTGCGCACCTGCGGCGCCAGATTAACGCCCAGCACCGAGTCGAACAGCACGTACTGGTTCACGGCTATGCGGCCCTGGTCCGGCGTCAGCAGGCCGGCGATGGCCCGCAGCGTCATGCTCTTGCCGGAGCCCGATGGCCCATACAGAACCACGCGTCGACTGGTCGAACGAAACGTCACGTCCAGCTCGAAACGTCGCTGCGTATCGGCGAGCAAGCGGCGGAAGGAAATCTCCACGGTCATGCGTCAGGTCAGCCGCTGGCGTGAGCGATCCGGCGCCAGCCGACCGGCCATCAGCAGCACCGCGACGCAGGTGATCGAGGCGACGACGACGAGGATATTGGCACCGCGATCATCGCCCGCTTGCACCGCAGCGTAGATTGCCACCGACAGGGTTTGCGTACGGCCGGGCAGGTTGCCCGCAATCATCAGCGTGGCACCGAACTCACCCAGCGCCCGGGCAAAGGCAAGCAGGGCGCCGGCCGTTATGCCTTTGGAGGCCAGCGGCAGCGAGACGCGGAAAAATACCGCGCGCTCGGGCAGGCCCAGCACGCGCGCAGCGCTTTCCAGCTGCGGATCGACATTTTCAAAGGCGGCGCGCGCGGCTTTCTGGATCAGCGGAAAGGCGACCAGAGTTGAAGCGATAACGGCGCCCTCCCAGGTAAATACCGGGTTGATGTCCAGTCGTTCCAGCCAGGCGCCGAACGTGCCGCGTCGACCCAGCAAGACCAGCAGGTAGTAGCCGAGCACCGTGGGTGGCAGGACCAGCGGCAGGGTCAGCAGCGAATCGACCAGATCGCGCAACGGCGAGCGCCAGCGCGACAGGCCGAAGGCCACCGCCACGCCGATCAACAGATTCAGCGCCGTCGCCCATATCGCCACCTTCAGCGAAAGCAGCAGCGGTAGCCAGATATTCATCGGCGATGACTCAGCGATCCAAGGTCAAAGCCCGCGCATCAGGGCTTCAGAAAGCCGGCCTTGGCCAGCAGCGCCTGGCCTTCCGGCGACAGCACGAAATTCTCGAAGGCCTGCGCGTCGGCAACATGTTTCGACTGCGCCACCACGGCGATCGGATAGCTGATCGGCGTCGGCGAGTTCACCCGCAGCGCAACCTTGACCTTGTCCTTCGCCATGGCCGCATCGGTGGCAAACACAAAGCCGGCATCAACCTCGTCGCGTGCCACGTAGTCCAGGCTTTGCCGCACGTTCTGCGCCAGCACCGCCTTGGCCGAAACCGCCTGCCACGAACCATCGGCCTGCAGCGCGGCCTGGGTATACCGGCCCACCGGTACCGACGCCGGATCGCCATAGGCAATTCGCTTGATCGACGGCTGCTCGAGATCCTTCAGGCCGGTGATAGTCAGATGGCTGGTCGTCGGCACGATCAGCACCAGCTGATTGGCGGCAAAGTTTTTCCGCGAACTGTTCAGCAGTACGCCCTGCGTCTGCGCCTTGTCCATCGCCTTCTGATCGGCCGAGGCGAACACGTCGGCCGGTGCGCCGTTGGCGATCTGCTGAAGCAGGACATCGGACGCCGCAAAGTTAAGCACCACCTTGGTGCCAGGATGTTTCGCTTCATAGGCGGTGGCAACCGTCTTGAACGCGTCGGTCAGGCTCGATGCTGCCGAGATCACTACATCTTCAGCGCTGGCGGCAACCGACCAGAAAACGCTGATAAGTAGACTGACCAGAGCGACATAATGAGGGGATGTCCTGCGCATGGGTATTCCGGAAAGTCGTGGAGTGGCTTAATAGGTAGTTGAGTATATAGCGCTAGTTGAACGCGGGAGGACGGTCGGCTCGGCAATGCGGCCATGCTTTCGTCACCGCCGCGGCTCGTGCGTCGATGAGCCAGTTCACCCGACTGACGATTTCAACGAAACAGGTGCGGCACAAAGCAGCTGGTGTTGCGCGTGATCCGGTCGTTGTCTTCGCGCATGCCGATGCCTGCGGGCTTGTCGCCGATCACCCACGAGCCGACGAGCGCGTGGCGGCCATCGAAAACCGGCAGGGGCGCCAGCGCTTGATAAACGGTCAGCGGCGCCGGTGCGCCAGCGTCGTGTGCGTCGAGTACGACAATGCCCTGGCCTTCGCGACCCCAGAAAGGCTTGGATACAACCGCGCCGTCGATGTCACCGCGCCGACGGCTGGCCGGCAGCAGATTCGGGTGGTTCGGAAAGAACTCCCACAGCAGCGGCAGAATAGCCTTGTTTGACAGCAGCATCTTCCAGGGTGGTTCGAGCCAGCGCATGTCGCTGGTCGCGATATGTGGCGCAAACCGCTCGCTCATCAACCATTCCCACGGGTAGAGCTTGAACAGCCGCTCGATCGGGCGATCGGCCAGGTCGATAAACGCCTTGCCCGACCATCCAATCGATTCGATATCCAGCGCCTGCACTTGATGCCCGGCCTGCATACAGGTGTCGAGCAGATAGTCGGTGGTTGTACCGTCTTCGGGATTGTCGTAGCACGCGGCGAAATGCACGCGCGGGCCACCGCCAACGTGGCGCCAGCGCTCGATCAACTGCTCGTGGATCGAGTTGAACTGATCGGCTTCGGGCGCCACATCTTCGAGCCAGTGCCACTGCACCACCGAAGCTTCGAACAACGACGTGGGCGTGTCCGCATTGTATTCCAGCAGCTTGGGCGGTGAGCGGCCGTCGAACGACAGATCCATGCGTCCGTATAGCGCCGGGTCGCGGTCGAACCAGCTGCGGTCGATAAGCTGCGCCGCGCGGTCATCCAGCCCAAGCTCGGCGTAGCGACCGGCGCGGACGATACGGTCGACGGATTCCATGCACAGCGCATGCAGCTCGTCAGTCGCCGACTCGAGCATGTCGATCGCTGCCTGGTCGAACACGTAGCAGGCGTCCTCGCGCCAGTAGGCCTGCCCGTCAATCGTGTGGAAGCCGAAGCCGAGCGCCTCGACCCGGCGCTGCCAGTCCTCGCGTGGAGCAAGGGTTTCGCGTCGCATCAACCGCCTCGCGCGAAAACGCGGCCGCTGGAGCCGAAGCCGCCGCGTTCGCCAAAGTCAAGGCCGGTCGGGCCCCGGCCAGCGGAGTTGCGGCCCAGTGCCAAGGTTCGGCCAGGGCCAGGATCGTTCTTGAGCGGACCGTTGCGCCAGTCGTCCCGGTACCAGGGGCCGTAATAGTGATACCCGCCATAGCCGCCCACCGACTGATCACGCGTGCACTGGCTTGCGGAGTAGTCGCGCTCGCAGTCTTCCGGCGAGCTGTAGCTGTTGCGCTGAACGTTGGAGCCACCGAACACCAGCACTCCGCTGACAGCTACCGCACCAAGCGCGACCAGCGGCACGGCAAGCGAGCGCTTGCGGATCAACGGCGTTTCCGGCGGATGGAACGAGGAATGCCGGTAATTTCCCGGAAGCCTGGGCTTGTCGTCCATGGCCTGGCTCCTCAATACGTCATCGCGGCGGCATTGATCGCGCCGATGCAGATGGCAATGATCGCCACGAACAGAGCGACCGACTGCGTATTGGCCTCGATCCGACCGCGCAGGTCGTGAAAGACGAGGCGCAGTACAAAGTGCGCCAGCAACTGCACGAGCCAGGCAACCAGGCCCCAGAGGGCAACATCCGTCAGGCTGACCGCGTGCGCGATGGCGCTGGCCAGTGGCAGTACGAAGCCCACCGCGGCGCCGCCCAAGCTGATCGCCGCCGCAATATTGCCATCCCGAATCAGGGCTATTTCGCGCTGTGGCGTGATCCAGATGTAGGCAACAATAAACGCGACGAAATAGACGATGCCCACGGCCAGATAGGCCACAAACGCGGGCAGGCTGAAAAGGTTCGACACCATCACACATGTCCCCAGTCGCGCGGCCATCCCTCGGCCGCGGCAGCAGCATAGGCGATTTGCCCGGTGGCTCCCAGGGGCTGAGTGCCTCTGGCATTTGAGAGCTGCCGAGCGTCGCTCCTCTCGCTATGACGTAAACCTCCCGGCGCCGTTCTGTAGCCGGTAGTTAGAAGGCCGGCTGGCGTCGCTTAGATGACGACGGTGGGAACCTTCATTTCCTTCACCGCTTCGCTGGCCAGCGGCAGCAGGCCCTCGCCACCGTCGGTAACGAAGTCTTTGAGCTGCCGGCGCATCACCGGATCCCAGAAGCGGGTGAGGTGATCGCGTACGCCGATCACCGCAGTGGCGTGGTCGGGCTCGGAGGTGAAATAGGTGGCGATATCGTTGGCCATGGTGACCAGTCGTTCGATGTGCATCACGATTCCTGCAAGCGTTCGGACGGCTGATCGGGCAGCAGTCGATGGGGATGGGTGTAGACGTTGTGGCTGCCGGGACGGGCGAAGCCGATCAGGGTGATGCCGGCGCTGCGCGCCAGCTCGATCGCCAGCGCGGTGGGCGCAGAGATGGCCGCGAGCAGGGCGATACCGGCGCTCGATGCCTTGGTGACCATTTCATAGCTGGCCCGGCTGGTGACCAGCGCCATGCCGGTTTGTGGATCGATGCCGGCGCGACGCATGGCGCCGATCAACTTATCCAGCGCGTTGTGGCGGCCGACGTCTTCGCGTACTAGCAGGATGCTGCCGTCGCGATCGGCCCAGGCCGCCGCGTGCACCGCGCCGGTAGCCGCGTTCATCGGCTGCTGCGACTGCAGCTGGCTCAACGCACGTTCCAGTGCGCCGCGAGTTACCGTTATGCCTGTGCCGACCGGCGGACTGTGCCGTATCGCCTGCTCCAGCTCGCGTGTGCCGCAAATGCCGCAGCCGCTGCGGCCCGGCAGCAGGCGCTCATGCTGATGGGCGAGATGCGCGCCGTGGGCTTCTGCATCGACCGTTATTGACAGCTGCAT
>CBAAAD010000248.1:0-5113 GCA_964658785.1 uncultured Methylobacterium sp. | reverse complement strand
ATCGTGAGGGCGATGGCCGGCGCGCCTGACGTTAGAACGTGAGGTTGAAGCCGAAGTACGACGTGCGACCAAAGTACTGGATTGTGCCGGTCTCCTGCGCATTGCCGAAGTAGGTACGTGTCGGCTGGTTGGTCAGATTGAGCATTTGGTAAACCAGGCTGAAGTCCTTGTTGACCTTGTATGAGGCCTGGAAATCGAACACGGTTTCCGGTGCGAAGTACACGACCTGATTGGTCACCGCGATCTGCGAGTTCGACACGAACGACGAGCGGTAGTTGCCCGATACGCGCGCCGAGAACGGGCCCAGATCGTAGAACAGGGCGGCGCTGGCGACCTTGCGCGAGTAGCCCGGCAAGCTTTGCGACTGCGGCGGACCGCCCAGGGTGGAAATGGCGCGGTTCTGGTTCTGCGTGTACGCATAGTTCAACTGCACGCCCAGCCCGGAGAGCACGCCCGGCAGGATATGCGTTTTCTGATAATCCAGTTCTACGCCGCGCAGATTGCCGCCGGGCGCATTGAAGGACGTTTGATAGTCGCCGTTGAGATACGGCTTGCCGGTGGCCGGATCATTCGGTACGACGATGCCGATGGTGGAAAAGTCAAAATGGCTGTAGGTAATGTTTTGAACAAATGAGTCGATGTGTTTGAAGAACGCATCGGCGACGAACACACCGCTGGAATCGTCGAAATAGTGCTCGTACGTCAGGTCGTACTGGCTGGCGCGCAGCGGGTTCAGGTACGGGCTGGTGCTGCCGTAAATGTTGTAGGTGTTGTTGTTGGTGATGTACGAACCTGCGCCGGCAAGCATGGTTTCGATGGGCGGATGCGACAGTACCTTGGCCGCCGAGAAGCGCATCTGGTCGCTATCGGTAAGGTGATAGGCCAGATTCAGAGACGGCAGGTAATCGGTATAGGTCTTGCCCACATCAACATAGTGGTAGTCCCGGTTGACGACGCCGTAGCCATCGGTAATCGCATCACCCGTACCGGCGGCGACCGGCTGAATGCCGTGGCTGTACTGCGAGAAGCGCGCTACGCGAACGCCGACATTGCCTGTGAGCTGATGATCGAAAACCTGCGTATCGATGTCGGCCATCAGGAACAGGTCGCGCGATTTTTCGTTGACCGAACCGCTTTGGATTTCGGTGAAGCTGTTGTTCCAGTCCTTTACCGGACTGATGTTGGTGATACCGTTTGCCGCCAGAACGCCGGGTCCGTTGAGTTTCAGGAAGCACGGAAACGCACCGAACTTGCCCTGCCAGCACGTGGGGGTGGCATTGTTGCTGTTGAGCATCAGCGGCGGATCGATGTAAGGCTTGGTGGGCGAGTTGTCGATGTTCCACTCCGAGCCATAGACAAACGTGCTGCGGTCGGCCTGATAGGTGTGGTTGTCGACATAAACCCCCGCCTCCAGCGCAGAAATGATCGGGTTGTCGAGGAAGTCGTATTTCACGCTGGTGCGGAACGCCTTTTCGCGATCGTGATACACGTACGGATACACGCCGTAGCGCGACAGCGCCATGTCGTTGAGGTTGGTATACATGCCCGGGTTGCCGAAGCTCGCCGTGCCGACCTGACCACCGTGCAGCGCGTAGGTAACCGACTGGGCGGCCAGCGTCGGGCTTGCGGTTCCCAGGTTGTTGTAGGGGTCGGCGGTGGCGTCGATGTTGACCTGGTTGCTGGATGCATGCGACAGCGAGGCGTCCGCCTCGACGTGCCATGGGCCGTCGTTCCACTTGGCGTTGAGGCCGCCGGAAAAGATGTTGGTGATCCTGGTGTAGTTGTCCAGCGTGGTTTCGTTGGAGAACTGGTTGCCCTGCGCGCCGTTCGGATTGCTGCTTACCGTGCCGCCGATCAGCGCGCCGTTCGAAGCGATGATCGGATTGGTGATCACCGTGTTGCCGTAATCGAAATCCTGTGAGCGGAAGCCGTAACCGAACGAGCTGTTGTTGAATTTGGAGAAGAAGCTGTCGCCGGAGATCTGAAGGTTGTCGTTGGGCTTCCACACCACCGTCGCCAGATAACCCGTGCGCTTTTCTTCGCCGCCGTTCTGCTGCAGCTGGATACCGTCAGGGACATAAGCCTGCTGTCCGGCCGTACCCACCGCTTGCGGCGATGACGAATAGGATTCACCGACAAACTGCTCCGACACGTGCGGCTGATACAGCTGCGCCATGCCGAGGCCGACGCCCAGCGTGTCGTTGAGAAACTTGCCCTGCCAGGCGGCGCTGAAGCGATAGCCGGCCGAGTTGGCGCCGGTTACATCGTGCGCCTGGCCGTCGTAGCTGCCGCGCGCGTCGATATTGAGCGACTGCTCTTTCGGATTTTCCAGCGGGTTGGCCGTGCCCATGTCGATGGTGGCGCCGACGCCACCCTCGATCAGCGAGGCCTGCGAGGACTTGTAGACCGTCGCCATGTTGATCAGTTCGGACGGGTACTGATCGAAGTCGGTGTAGTTGCTGCCGCTGGTGGACGGCTGCACGCGGCCGTTCAAGGTGGTCAGCACAAAGTTGCCGTCGAGGCCGCGCACGTTGATCTGCGAAGCCTGGCCCGAGATGCGCTCGGCGGCGACACCCGGCAGGCGGGTCAGCGCGTCGGCGATCGACTGGTCGGGCAGGCCGCCAATATCGGCGGCGGTCACCACGTTCTGGATGTTGTCAGCGTAGCGCTGGTAGTCGATCGACTTTTCAATGCTGCTGCTGAAGCCGGTCACGGTAATCGCGGACAGGCTCTTGGCCAGTTTTTTCTTTTCGCTGGGGCTGGCCGCGTCGCTATCGTCCCTGGCTTTCTTGGCAGCGCTGGCCTTGGTGTCTGCCGTGTCATCCTGCGGCGAAGCGGTCTGCGGCGCGGCGGCGGCAGATGCATCGGCCGGCTTGGTGCTGTTGTCGGCTGGCATGGCGTGCGTGGCGGCGGTGAAGCACAGCCCCGCCGAAATCAGCGCCACGGCCATCACGTTGCGTTTCAGTAGCATGTTCTCGTCTCCCCACGAAAATGTCGTTATTGCTTGGACGCGTGCTGCCCCGTGCCTTGTTGGCGCCGGTGGCAGGCTGCACTGGTTGGTGATGCCCAGCGGCGTGCCGGCATGGTAGGGCCGGCATTCCAGGAGTCACCAGTTTCTGCATACGTATTCATCACGCGGCCGAAAAACGCCTGATCGCAGTGCAGCATGGCTGCGGCGGTCGGCACGGAAGATCGCGCGCCGACTGTGTAAAGCCACGTCAGCAAAGGGTTTGCGGTGCGCCTGACGCTGCTCTCCACGCGGGCGCTGCACGTACTGACCTGGAGTTATGACGCAGCCGCAGCACGAATGAATACGTATGCAGACCCCTGCGTTATGCCACGGGCCTGCCGCTAAGCTGCTGCCACTCGCCGACGAGCGCCCGCGTGGCACGGACGGCTCATGTCATGGGGTTTCGTTCAATGTCCGACGCAAGCTGGTGGCGCGGTGCCGTCATCTATCAGATCTACCCGCGCAGTTTTCTCGACACCAACGGCGATGGCGTCGGTGATCTGCCCGGAATCATTGATCGACTGGATTACGTGGCGAGCCTGGGCGTGGATGGGATCTGGATCTCGCCATTCTTCAAATCGCCGATGGCCGACTTTGGCTACGACATTGCTGACTACCGTGACGTCGATCCGCTGTTCGGCACGCGGGCCGATTTCGATCAGCTGCTGGCCAAGGCGCACGGGCTTGGCCTGAAGGTGATGATCGATCAGGTGCTCAGCCATACCTCGGTGGAGCACGAGTGGTTTCGGGAAAGCCGCGACAGCCGCCACAGCACAAAAGCCGACTGGTACGTCTGGGCCGACGCGCGCGACGACGGCAGTCCGCCCAACAACTGGCTGTCGCTGTTCGGCGGCTCGGCCTGGCAGTGGGAGCCGCGGCGCGGCCAGTATTACCTGCACAACTTTCTGGCGGCGCAGCCGGATCTGAACTTCCACACCCCGCAGGTGCGCGAGGCGATACTCGACAGCGTGAAATTCTGGCTGGACAAGGGCGTCGACGGCGTGCGGCTGGACGCCATCAACTTCTGCTTCCACGATCGGCAGCTGCGCGACAACCCGCCCAAGCCGAAGGAGAAGCGCGTGGGGCGCGGTTTCAGCCCGGATAACCCGTACGCGTTCCAGTATCACTACTACAACAATACGCAGCCGGAAAACCTGGCGTTTCTCGGCGAGTTGCGCGCGCTGATGGACGGCTATACGGATGTCGCGGCGCTGGGCGAAATTTCCTCGGAGGACTCGCTGGCGACCATGGCGGAATACACCGAGCCCGGCCGCCTGCACATGGGCTACAGCTTCGAACTGCTGACCGACGATTTCAGCGCTACCTATATCCGCGAGACGGTGCAGCGGCTCGAAGCGCAGATGACCGCCGGCTGGCCCTGCTGGGCCATCTCCAATCACGACGTGGAGCGCGTGCTGTCGCGCTGGGGCAAGGGCAAGCCGGCGGCACCGCTGGCCAATCTGCTGACCGCGATGGTTTGTTCGCTGCGTGGTTCGGTGTGCGTGTTTCAGGGCGAAGAACTGGGCCTGACCGAAGCGGACTTGCCGTTCGAATCGCTGCGGGACCCTTACGGCATCGCCTTCTGGCCGCAGTTCAAGGGCCGTGACGGCTGCCGCACGCCCATGCCGTGGAGCGAGGGCGAGCACGCCGGCTTCAGCCGCGGCACGCCGTGGCTGCCGGTGCCGCAGGAACACCGCGAGCTGGCCGTGATCCGGCAGGAGGGCGATCCGCATTCGGTGCTGCACGGGTTTCGCGCCTTCATGCACTGGCGCCAGTCGCAGCCCGCGCTGCGCTGGGGCGATATGCGTTTTATCGACACGCCCGAACCGGTCCTGGCGTTCACACGCAGCTTCGAGGGCAGGACGCTGCTGGCTGCGTTCAACCTCGCCGATGCGCCGGTAGACATCCGCCTGTCGCTGGCAGGCGAAGCCGTGGCGGTGGTGGGGCACGGTCTCGCGCGCGGCGAACTGCGCGGTCAGCAACTGCATCTGCCTGCCCATGGCGTGTGGTTTGCGTCGCTGCCATCCAGTCGTGAGCGGGAGGTCGCGGACCATGTGACCATGGATGCGGCGGCCGAAATGCGCTGAAAGAAAAAGCCACTCC
>CBAAAD010000247.1:0-5115 GCA_964658785.1 uncultured Methylobacterium sp. | reverse complement strand
CGCAGCGCGGCGGTGACGCGCTGAATCGCCTGTTCGGTGGTGGGACTACGCTCGCCGACAGCAGGCTCGTCGTCGGCATCGCCTGCGACAGCGAACGTCTGCTGCGCGTGCGGCCGGCAGACGCCCGGCCATGCGGCTGCATCGACGGGGCTGCTGAGCGCCTCCAGGTATTCCTCTTCCGCCGGCAGCAGGGTGATCGAAAAACCGTGCATGTCGAGCGATGTCATCAAGGCCGCCGGGCGCACCAGCAGGGCGACGCGCTCCACGCCGATGCGCGTTAGCAGCTCATCGGTGAGCACGGCAAGCTCCTGCGTGGAACAGCCGCCTAGATTGTTGAGCATCACGATCAGCCGGCGCTTGTCGCCGTAACGCCGCTGCGCCTCGGCCAGCAGCGGCTTGAGCACGATGGCCACCGCCTCGCCGGCATCCTTCGGCGCCACCTGCTCGGCGCCCGGCTCGTTATGAATGCCCAGGCCCAATTCGGGACTGCGTCGCTCGATCGGGTGCCCCGGCAGGGTGCAACTGGACAGGGCCATGCCCAGCGAGAGCAGCTGGCCGGCGAAATGCTCGGCGCGCTTGCCCAGCTCATCCAGCGCCAGACCCTGCTCGGCGAGATGGCCGACATACTTGTGCATCAGCACCGTGCCGGCAATGCCGCGCGGCTGGCTCGCATCGGCCAGCGCGATGTCGTCGGCAACGATCACCATGCGCACGTCGATGCCTTCGCGTCGCGCCTGCTCGGCGGCCAGGCCGAAATTAAGCCGGTCGCCGGTGTAATTTTTCACGACCAGAAGGCAGCCGGACTTGCCGCCGCAGTGCCGCAACGCGGCCAGCACCGCGGCGACGCTGGGCGAGGCGAACACTTCGCCGGATACCGCGGCGGTAAGCATGCCGCGCCCCACAAAACCCGCGTGCGACGGTTCATGGCCGGCGCCGCCGCCAGACAGCACGGCGACCTTTTCACCGCGCCAGTCGGCGCGCGCCAGAATGCGCACGCCGGAACCGGGCTCAGCGACGATCAGCGGCTCCGACTGCGCCAGCGATCCCAGCACTTGATCGACGACCCGGCCAGGTTCGTTGAAGAAAAAATCCATGACATGCCTCCGCAGGTGAGTGGAACGAGGTAACCGATGCTAACCAGACCAAGGCTAGCAACACAAAATGACCGTCAGTGCGGACTTGAGACCCGCTGATTGGCCGCACGCACTGCCTCGACAAAGCCGCCGAACGGGATATCGGTGATACCGATCAAACCGATATGGCTGTTCTCGCCGTCGAGCAATCGGCCGGTCACGGGCTGGTCGACGTATTCGAACCAGTGCGCGCCGACGATGTGCGTATCGGCCGCTGCAGCGGCGACGAACTTGGCGTACGCCTCGCCACGCTGCTGCTCGGTATCGACCGATACCACGCCCTTGCCGAACGGCCCGCGATCGGCGGAGCCGAAATGAAACTCGCTGATCAACGCCGGCTTGTCGAGCTGGTGGATCGCGGCCGCGTCGAAGCCATGCTGCGGCAGATCGGCATAGACGTTGAAGCTCACCACGTCGCAATACTGCGCGCAGGCAGCCACTGCTTCGGGCGTATTGACCGCAAAGCGGCCGCCGAGAAACAGATGGTGCGTGTCGTGCCGATGGATGGCCTCGGCCACGGTGCGGAAATAGGTATCGGCGTACTGCCTTAGCCACGCGCTGTAGTCCGCGGCGATCGCCGGATGCGCCTCGTTCGGCACAGGAGCGTCGAACGCCGTGACATTCAGCGCATCCCACGAACCCAGCGCCATGCCCCACGCGCTGGCCAGGGTTTCGGGCTCCACGTATTTCTTGCGCAGCATTGCGATGAAGGCCTGCTTGGCCGGGCTCCTGGCATCGCCGCGCAGGGTGCCCAGCGCCAGCCCCCAGCGCCCCTGCGGACCGACGCCGGCCCAGGCCAGTTCGTTGTCGGCGAAATAGCCAAGCAGCCAGGGGTCGTCGCGCACGTCGCGGCTTGCATTCGCCACCGCCCGCTCGGTCGCCTGCACGAAGCGTGGATCGAACGGATCGGGCATGCGGCCCCAGTAATCGTATCCGGCGGAGACGTTGGCGTAGTCGCCAGCGATATTGATGGGCCGCGTATACGGCACGCGGTGCGCGCGGCCGAGCGACGCATCGCTCCAGTTGCCGATGGTATTGAAGCCCCAGTCGCGCAGTCGATCCAGCGTGCGCGCGCGCCAGGCGTCCATCCACTTGCCACCATCGACCCGGTAGAGATTGGCCGCGTAAAAATCGAACCAGCGCCCATGGTTGTATCCGATGCCCTCGCTGGCACCCTGATCCGGCTGGCGGCTGTCGCCACTGCCGTAGAACGGTGACCATGCGCCGCTGTCCGGCGGAAGATTCTTAAACATGAACTCGCGGCCTTCGACGTAGCTGCGGCCGCCGTCGGCGACCACGGCGTTGACGCCGAGCGAGAAAAACGCGTGCCCGTCCGGCGTCACCAGCTGCCAGCGGCCGTTGGCCTTCTGCGCATGGAACCAGCCGGTGGCCATGAGATTATGGACGTCCAGACGTCCGCCGTAGTTATCCATTCCCTCCGGAGCATCCGGCGTCTTGGCCGGCGCCGATTGCTCGGCCGCATGGGCGTCGCGCAGTGCCGCGTCGTCAGTGATTTTTTCCGGCCACTGAGCGCGAGTGAACTGCCCGTAACGGTCGACGATGCCGGCATAGGCATCATGCAGCGTTGCCTCGCCCGCTGCGGTGTCGACACGACCAAGCAAGAGCGTCTGCGCCGCCTGCGGTGTCGGCATGCTTAGCCGGATTGCGCCGACCTGACGCAGATCGACCGCGCCCTGCACGGTCGTGGCCAGCAGGGTCAGCTGCCCGTGGTCGTCGAACGGCATGGGCGGCGGTGCCTGCATGCCTTCGCCGCGCGGCGACTCGGCGTGCAGCGGCAGCACCACCGTCTGCGCGGGACCAGCCGGCAGGCCGACCGTCGCGTGCAGATGCTGCGCGCCGGCAGCGCTGTCGATATCGAGATTGAGCGTGACCGCCCACGGCATTGCGTTCTGCACGCGCAGACGCAGCTCGCCCCTGCCGGTCCAGTCCCACGTCTTGCCATCGCCGGGCGCGATCGTGATCTGCGGTTGAGCCGATGGCTGAAAGGCGTAACGCTGCTGCGTCACGCCATCGCTCGCCTGCTCGGCGCTGCCCGTGCGCTGCACCTGTGCGAGCGTCACGTGTGCGGCGGGCGAGGCCGATGCCAGATCGATCGTTGCCGACGCTTCCGTCGCATGGCAGGCGTTCAGTCCCAACAGGCACAACGGCCAGAGCAAGGCGTAACGTTTCATGGGCTAGCGGCTCGATCGATAGTTCATCAAGTATGCCGCCGACAGCTGAAGCGCAGCCCGACAGCCCGGACCATTCGATAGGACGAAACAGTGCTCGCTAGCGCAGCCGCGAGGCCCGACGCCAGCCGTAGTACGCCGGCACACCGAGCGCGATGATCAGCAGGCTCATGCCGGCATCGCCCGGCGTATGGATCGCCGTGGCCACGATCACGCTGAACACGGTGATCACAAACACCAGCGGCAGCAGCGGATAGAACGGCACCCGATACGGCGACGGCTGGTCGGCGAAATGCCGGCGATACCAGAACAGCGTGCCGATGCCGAACACGTGCGCCAGCCACTCGCCCACAGTGGTGTAGTCGAGCAGCTGGTTGAAGCTGCCGGAGACGGTCAGCACGATCGCCCACGCGCCCAGCGCAGCGAGCGCAATTTGTGGCGCCCGCGTGCGCGGATCGATGCGCCCGACCGCCCGAAAAAACATGCCGTCGGCGCCCATCGTCTGCAGCACGCGCGCGCCCCCGGCGATGGCGATGTTGCAATAGCCGAACGCCGAACAGGCGATACCAATGGCGATCACCGTGGCGCCGCTTTCGCCGAACAGCCGGCGCATCAGGTCCGCCGCCGGCGCGTGGCTGGCGGCCAAGCCGGCGTGACCGAGGCCCGCCAGATACGCAAAGTTCACCAGCACGTAGCAGATCACCACGCCGGCCATGCCCATGCCCAGCGCGCGCGGCAGCGTGCGTTGCGGGTTGCGCACTTCGCCGGCCAGATCGTTGAGGTAGTGAAATCCGCCATAGGTAAACAGCACCGGCAGCAGCGCACCAATAAATGCCCACGATGACACCGGATGCGCCGTATCTACCGCGAGCGCCGTGCCCAGATGCCCTCGCGCCAGCACCATGCCGACCACCACCAGCAGCGCAATGGCAGCGATTTTCAGCACGGTAAAAACGTTCTGCACCCACGCGCCGGCGCGGATACCGAACAGGTTGATACCGACGATGAAGGCAATGGCGCCCGCTGCCACCGGCTTCACCCACAGCTCGGGCAACCCCGTCGCCGCGCAGAGATAGTCGGCGAAGATCGTCGCCACCGCGGCCACGCTGCCGGGGTAGTTGATCAGCGCCATGGTCCAGCCGAACAGAAACGCCGGCAGCTGGCCAAACGCCTCGCGCAGATAAACATACGTGCCGCCCGCCTGCGGCCGCCGCGCACCCAGCTCGGCATAGCAGAGCACGCCGGCCAGCGTCAGCAGGCCGCCGATCACCCACAGGATCAGCACCTGCAGTCCGGAGTTCGTCTGCTGGGCGATGGTGGCCGGGTTACGAAAAATGCCCGCCCCGATCACGCCGCCGATCACGATCATCGCGGCGTCCCAGGTCGTCAGGCGCCGCACATAGGCATTGGCAGGTTCAATCGACATAGGCGCTACCTTGCCATTGCGCACGGTGTTTCAGCTAGTCCCGTGTGGCATGGTCGTGTGCATCATGGTTTGCGCCCGAAACAACGTGTGCGCGCAAACGCCTAATGTCGCTGGAAACCCTTCCCTGGCGCTTGACCATCGTGTGCGTCAGCGCATAGTTTGTTTTTGGCACGCCTCTTGAGAAGTATCAGGCACACCGGCAACAGCACAGGTCCGTCGAATGATTCCGCGCAACGCGTTGCCCAGACGCCACTCCCGCGTTGGTCGCATGACGCTCGCAGCCACTGCAGCTGCGTTTCTGTGCGCCATGATCACGACGGCGCACTCGCTGGACCGCACGCAGCCACCCTGGCATATCGAAAGTTTC
>CBAAAD010000246.1:0-5159 GCA_964658785.1 uncultured Methylobacterium sp. | reverse complement strand
AGGGTGCCGGGCGAATCATCGCACGCCCGTGATGGCGATCATCGGCAAGAGGCGCCGCCTCGACCGCGTCAGTTTCAACCGACGTTCGTTGGAACACATCGCTAGCGGCCTGCAGCCTCGAACCGATTTGCTTGCCGAGCTTTCGCGAGCCAGCCGGTAACCGACTGGGCCGACTATAAAAACAAAAGGCTCCCCCGGTGCGGAAGAGCCTTTCGATGATCAACCGCTGCCGACCTTACTTGCCGGCGCTGGCTGCCTTCGCGGGGGCAGCGGCGGTGCCGGAAGCCGCTGGAGCGGCAGCTGCGGGAGAATCACCGTCCGGCGACGGCGGCTGCATGCCGGCTTCCTGCTCCGGCGTCTGCTGCGGCGCGTTGCTTACCGGCAGATACACCTCGTACTTGGCATAGGTCGTGACGTTGCCGCCGGCGTCCTTCACTTCCGGCGTGACCAGAATGTCGTAGGAACGGTTGACCACGTCGTCGAACTTGTAGCCGTGGGTCTGCGCATACGCCTTCAGCATGTCGCGCACCTGCGGCACGCCGGCGAAAGTGCCGTTCCACACGCCTTTCAGCGCCGAGCCACCGAACGCCAGTTCGGCGCGCACGTTGCCGTCGATTACCAGTCGGCCAAAGTGGTCACGGCTGCCGGGGGCGGCAGTATCGGCAGCAGGCGCTGCCGCCGTGCTCGATGCGGCCGGGGCATCCAGCGAGGGCGGCGTCGCCGCCGTCAGCTGCTGGCTCTGGCCGGCAACGGTGAGCGAGCTGGAATCGATCGGCATCGCCACATCGAAGCTGAACGTCTCATCGCCGTAGTTGGTGGTGATCAGCACGCGCGGACCGGTCACGTTGACGCCCAGCTTCTTGGCCGCGGCCTGGATTTCTCCGATGGCCTTCTTGGTCGCGTCGTCCAGACCGTCCAGACCATCCTTGCGGGCAATCTGCGTGGACACCACAAGCACCGGCACCTGCTGCGTCTGCGCGATGAACGGGATCAGCTTGCTGTAATCGATGTTCGGCACAGCGGCCATCACGTTCTGCAGGCTGTTGAGGCTGAACTGGATGAACGAATCAGGATCGCCGTGGATATACAGATTGGCCATGCGGTTGATCAGGTTCCAGCCGTAGGTCACGTCGTACGACCACTTCACATTGGTCAGCTGGCCGCGGTTGCCCTGGCGCTGCAGATCGAGGGTGAAGTGCTTGTCCAGGCCGCGCCAGCTGTTGTCGACCGTCCAGACGATGGTGGCGTCCTTGGTATTGCTGTCGATCTTGTCGAAATTGGGCGTGGCGCTGGCGATGGTCAGGCCGCCGTTGCCGACTTTCGGATCGCCGCTGCTCCAGCTGACTTCCGAACCCGGGCCGTAGGCCTTGCCGGAAAACTTGAATTCCGTCTGGGGATCGTAGGTGTGCAGCACCGAGTAGTCGGGGAAGCGATGAAAGTTGTCCAGCACATCGTAGACCTGGCGCATGTCCTTGCCGATAACCAGCGAGCGATCCACATGACCGCTGCCGGGCATGACCACCGCTGCCAGCACACCGAGTACGGCGACGATGACCAGGGCAACAAGAAATTCAAGGGCACGCATCATTCCAGAGTTCTCCGAGCGTCTGTACGCCATACCAAATAAAGATGGGGTGCCGGCTGCCGCACCTGTTGGGCGGCAGTAACGACGGGGCCCGGCACATGCCGAGCTTAGGGATGTTACTTGCTCACGCGCTTGAACGCCACGACGTTTTCCCCGGCCGGGCGAAAGGCATAAACCCGCTCACAGCGCCCGCGTCAACGCCATGCAGGCAGCCTGATTCGCGTCGCGTCGCTGCCAAAAGCAAGACGGCGGCAGCGCCGGCCAAGGGAGCGGAAATTCAGACGATGCCCAGTTCCAGCGCCTTCAGCACCGCGCGCGTGCGGTCGCGCACGCCCAGCTTGGAAAGGATGTTGGATACGTGATTCTTCACCGTACCCTCGGCCACCTTCAGCGAGTTGGCGATTTCCTTGTTGCTGTAGCCACCCGACAGCAGGCGCAGAATCTCGGTCTCCCGCTCGGTCAGCGGATCGGGCTGTTCGAGGCTGGTGAACTGGTTGTGCATGCGCGCCACGCCGGCCATCAGCCGCTGCGTCACCATGGGCGCCACCAGCGATCCGCCTGCCGCCACGCTGCGCACCGCTTCGACCAGCTGCTCCAGTGATACGTCCTTGAGCAGATACCCGCGCGCGCCGGCCTTGAGGCCCTGCAGCACCAGCTGGTCGTCGTCGAAGGTGGTCAGGATGATGGTCGGCGGCAGCTCGTTGCGCGCCGACAGCGCCTGCAGCACCTCCAGCCCGCTCATGTTGGGCATGCGCAGATCGAGCAGCACGACATCCGGCTTGATCCGCGGAATATCCACCACGGCCTGGGCGCCATCGGCGCATTCGGCCACCACGCGGATATCTTCAGACAGATCCAGCAGGGAACGGACGCCCTGGCGCACCAGATTCTGGTCGTCGACGAGACAAACGGAAATCATCGCGAATCCTTGAACACTCGTGTCAGACAAACCTGAGCTCATCAAACGCAGCCCGCAAAGTGACGCGTGGGATGACGCGCCAGCCAACGCACGAACCCCGGCGCGCCTGCCCTGCCGGACCTTCCCCTGCCCGGCTGGACGCATTCTGGCACGACCGCGGCGATCATCGCGCTGGTCATCATGTTACGACACGCTCAGGGCCGGCGGCTCGAAACGCGTTGGCGCGTGCGCCAGGGCAGTGTGCTCGCCCAGTGGCAGCCTTATGGTCAGCGCGAAGCCCTGGCTCATGCCGGTTTCCAGGGTCAGGCTTCCGCCGAATTCAGCCAGGCGCTCGCGCATGCCCGACAATCCGTTGCCGGGCTCGATCTGCTCGGCGCCGCGGCCGTCGTCGCGGGCGTGCAGTCCGAGCAGGCTGGCGTCGGCGTAGGCGAAATTGAGCCACAGGTTGCGTGCCGCCGCGTGCCTGGCCGTGTTGGTGATGATTTCCTGCGCGCAGCGCAGCAGCACCTGCGCGCGCCGCGGATCTTCCACGCTGAAGCGCGGCGGCATGGTGACGTGGATACTCAGCCCGGGCACGCCGTCAGTCAGGCTGCGCAGCGCCTGGGTCAGATCGATGCCGTCGTCCTGCCTCAGCTCGCTGACCGCCTCGCGCACGTCGGCCAGCAGATGCTTGGCCGTACTCTGCGCGTTGCGCACATGCGCACTCGCCGCCTCGTTGGTGAGATGGCTGGCCACTTCAAGATTCAGGCTGAGCGCGGTGAGATGGTGGCCGATCAGATCGTGCAGATCACGCGCGATGCGCATCCGCTCGGCGATGCGGGTGGACTCGGCCAGCAGTGCGCGGGTGGCGCGCAGTTCGGAGTTGAGCCGCCGCTGCACGTCGCGCTGCTCGGCCTGCTGGCTGGCCACCGTGGATGTGACAAACACCAGCACCGAAATACCCAGATAGATGCTCGCCTGCAGCAGGCTCAGCGCGACGCTGTGGTCGTATTCGGGAAAGGTGACGAAGATCGCCACCAGGCTCAGCTGCTGCAGCACCAGCCAGGATACGCCCAGCCAGAACGGCAGCAGCCAGGGCAGCACCAGCGAGGCCACCACCATCAGCATCGCCGACAGTCCGCTGTGGCTGTACCAGCCCACCGCGACGGCCACCGCCGTCATCAGCGTCAGGCCGAGCAGTTTCAGCACGGGATGCCGACGCGAGCCGAGGTTGCTGGTGAGCAGCCAATACATTAAACCGAAGATGAGGTAGCAAAGAGTCCACAGCAGCAGGGCAAAGTTCGGCCGCTGCAGCTGATTCAGCCGCTCGGTCGCCCAGTTCGTTATCAGCGGCGTACCCACCGAAAGGTAGGTAAAAAAGCCCGCGTAACGAAGCAGGCGGGTGTGATTGAAAAAGGGCCAGCGCATAGCGGCATCATTGGACGTGGCGCCGTTTCGCGCAATGCGCAAAAAGTCATGCTCGCCTGGCGCAAATATGGCCGTGCCGCGCTTTGCGCACCCTTTGCCGGAAACGCTATCCGCTGCGGCAGCGCGGGATGTAAGGCCGGCATCCGCATGCCATAATGGCGGCTTGCACGAGGCGCGGAACCCACCTCGTTATCGACCCCATCATTAGCGGAGCAACGCATGGCTCTTGCCATCCGCGACGTGCACGAGCACGACCTGGACGCCGTACTGGCACTGAACAACACCGCCGGCCGCTCCATTCTCGCCCTTGACGCCAGCCGTCTACGCTACTTCCACGATCACGCCGAGTATTTTCGCGTGGCCGAGATCGACGGCAATCTGGCCGGCTTCGTCATCGCCCTGCGCGAGGGCGGCGATTACGAAAGCACCAACTACCGCTGGTTCGCCGCGCATTACCCGCAGTTTGTCTACATCGACCGCATCGTCATCGCCAACGCCTACCGTCGCCACGGCCTGGGCCGCATCTTCTATTCCGACGTCAACAGCTACGCCGAAGTGCGCGTGCCGCTGATGACATGCGAAGTGTTTCTTGAGCCGCGCGATGACGTGGTGGTGCTGTTCCACGGCACCTACGGCTTTCAGGAAGTGGGCCAGCAGCGCATGGGCGATGACGGCCCGCAGGTCAGCCTGCTGGCCAAGGACCTGCCCAGCTACACCTACGTGCGTGAAACCTGGCTCGACCACGGCGGCCTGCCCGACGTGCCGTGGCTGGCCGAAAGCCCGCGTTTGATGTCATCCATCGATCTTTCGTCCACTGCCCCATCATCGTCCGGAGAACCCCGCTGATGAACGCCAAAGCGGAAACTGCCGACGCCTGCGACCTGCGTTTCGGCCAGGTCGGCATTGCCTGCGTGCGCGTGCGCCGCGTCGATGCGGCGGCCCTGTGCGATGAGCTGGAGCGCCGCGTGCGCTCCGCGCCGGCGATGTTCGCGCGCGCTGCCGTGGTGCTCGACCTCAGCCACCTGCTCAACCTGCCCGACGACGGTGCTGTCGACGCCCTGCTCGAAGCGGTGCGCAGCGCCGGCATGCTGCCGGTCGGCCTGGCTTACGGCACCAGCGAGACCGAGGCCCTGGCCAAGCGCATGGGCCTGCCGCTGATCGCCAAATTCCGCGCGGCCTACGAGCCGGTGGCAGGGGCGGCGCCCGTGGAGGACGAGCCGGCGCCGCGCACGAAAGCCAAAGCGCGCG
>CBAAAD010000245.1:0-5162 GCA_964658785.1 uncultured Methylobacterium sp. | reverse complement strand
CTTGAGGCGGATGCCGGTCGGGCCGTCGAGACTGTTCAACTTTTCTGCGTCGCCCATGTTGACCAAGGCAAGACCGGAATCGAACTGCTCCATGCCCATCTCGAACACGCCGACCACGTGGAAGCTGCGCATGCGCGGCACGCCGCCCATTGGCGTCGCACGCAGTTCCTGCACGACGACGGTCACGCGATCGCCCACCGTAACCCCAAGCGACAGCGCCAGTTCCTTACCAAGGACAATGTTCCAGCTGTCCGGGGTCAGATCGGCAAGCGAGCCTTCCACCATGTGCTGGCCAATATCAACCACCTTGGATTCCTGAGCCGGATCGATGCCGCGCAGAATGGCGCCGCTCGAATGCTGCGCGCTCAGATAGGCCTCGGTTTCCACATACGGCGCCGCGCCCAGCACATGCGGATTGGCCTCGGCGGTTTTCAGCGCGCGCGGCCAGTCCTGCACGCTTTCGTTGATGCCGGAAATGGTCGCGTGCGAGACCGCGCCCAGGATGCGATCGCGCATCTGGAAATCGAAGCCGTTCATCACCGACATCACGGTAATCAGCGCGATCACGCTGATCGCAATGCAGACGATCGACACCGTCGAAATAAACGAAATGAACTGGTTGCGCCGCTTGGCGCGGGTGTAGCGCAGGCCGATAAAGAGTTCGAGCGGTCGGAACATGGCAACCTGATCTGTGGGGCCGAGAGAATAAAGCCGATCAACCGGCCATCGAAGCTGCATCACGGTAACGCATAGACCGCACCGACGCGGCAGAGTGCCCGAAGCGGCCGAGGGCGGCAAGTCGGCCGATCGCGGTGCGGCATCGGCCGGCAGAAACCTCAAGCGCGCGCGGACGATTCGTCCGATTGGAGGGTCGCCAGCCGCATGCGCAGCCGGCGGCGGATGTCGGCATCGCTATTGTCCGGCGTCAGCAGCAGGCTATGCTTACCGTGCTTTGCCGTTTTCAGCCGCAGCAGCACCAGCGCGCCGAGCACACGGAACGACGCCAGCGTGGCCGGAACATCGTCATGCGAGCTCATATGCAGCGTCCAGCTGTCGTCGGCAGCCCAGCCGGCGGCCGATACGGGCGACTGCGCGATCCGCCGAACGGTTCGCACAGCGGCCACAAGCACTGCCAGCGAAAGAAGTATTTTCAGCCACCCGGCCAGCGCGCACAGCAGCAGCGCGAGCACGGCCAGCGCCGCAACCCCGATCAGAACGAAGCGGTACCCGGGCGACGGCCGGTATTCAAAGCCGATGGCGGGCGCGGATGTCATCGATGATGACCTGCCAGTCCTGGCGCTCCGGCCGCGCGTGACCCATCACCCAGTCCCACAGATCCGGGTCCTGCGCATCGAGCAGCTCGTCGAAGGCCTGCTGCTGGGCGGCGTCGGCCGTTGCGAAACGCTCGTCCAGCCAGCCGCCGAACAGCGCGTCGAGTTCACGCGTGCCGCGTCGGGTGCGCCAGCGCAGACGGTTGAGTCGGGCGTCGCTAATCACAGCTCAAGAGACCGCTGCTGCTCTCTGATGACATCTGCCTTAATTGCGCAGTGAAGTTCGCCAAGCGACATGTGTAATGCATCAGGAATGCGTCGGGCAAATGTCTTTGGCATGCGCCCTGCCAGCGAAATAAGCATAAGCATTGGCAACCAAACCGATCCAATCAATACGGAAGACCAAGCCGTCCAACGGGCGATGGCTAAATCAGCGCGTAGATTTGGCCATGCCTGGCAAACGCCCATGACGGCAAATAACGCCATAAAAGCCGCTAATAGCCTAGCCCTTGAGCTCGCACGTGGCAGTTTCAAAAACCATGCGTACATCGGCAATCCTTGTCACAACAAGCTGCGGGCTTCGAGCTTACGCCGAACGACGCTCCACCATCAGCTTCTTGATTTCCGCGATCGCCTTGGCCGGGTTCAGGCCTTTCGGGCAGGTGCGCGTGCAGTTCATGATGGTGTGGCAGCGGTAGAGCTTGAAGGGGTCTTCCAGATCGTCCAGACGTTCGCCGGTGGCTTCATCGCGGCTGTCGACGATCCAGCGGTACGCCTGCAGCAGGATCGCCGGGCCGAGGTATTTGTCACCGTTCCACCAGTAGCTCGGGCAGCTGGTCGAGCAGCAGGCGCACAGGATGCACTCATACAGGCCGTCGATCTTCTTGCGCTCTTCCGGCGACTGCAGACGCTCGCGACCGGGCGTCGGGCTCTGCGTGCGCAGCCACGGCTTGATCGAAGCGAACTGCGCATAGAAGTGCGAAAGGTCGGGCACGAGATCCTTCACCACCGGCATATGCGGTAGCGGGTAGATCTTCACGTCGCCGGAGGCGCAGTCGGCCGAGGCCATGGTGCAGGCCAGCGTGTTGGTGCCGTCGATGTTCATCGCGCACGAGCCGCAGATGCCTTCGCGGCAGGAGCGGCGAAGGGTCAGCGTGGGATCGATCTCGTTCTTGATCTTCAGCAGCGCGTCCAGAACCATCGGGCCGCACGATTCCATGTCGACTTCATAGCTGTCGATGCGCGGATTTTCGCCGTCGTCCGGCGACCAGCGGTACACGCGGAACGTGCGCGGCTTTTTCGCGTTCTTCGCCGGAAAATGCTTGCCGGGCTTGATCTTGGAATTTTTGGGTAGCGTGAACTCGGCCACGATTGCCTCACTTGGTTTTTGCGTTCGTCCTTGAACGCGAAGAGCAAAGAGCGGTCATCCCTGGCCGCGCTGTTCAATGGTTTTTGCGTTCGTCCTTGAACGCGGAGAGCAAATAGCGGCCATCCATGGCCGCACTCTTCAATGCTTCAATACACGCGCTTCTTCGGTGGCACCATCTCGACCTCGTCGGTCATGGTGTACATGTGCACCGGGCGGTAGTCGAAGCGCGTCTTGCCCGCGTCGTCCAACCACACCAGCGTATGCTTCTGCCACTCGTGATCGTCGCGGTCGGGGAAATCCTCGCGCGCATGTGCGCCGCGGCTTTCCGGGCGCTGCAGGGCCGAGTGCATGGTGGCCACCGACTGCGCCAGCAGGTTGGACAGCTCCAGCGTTTCGATAAGGTCGGAATTGAAGACCATCGAACGATCGCTGACGCTCACGTCGGCGAAGGAGTCATAGATTTCGGAAATCTGCTTGCTGCCCTCGGCCAGCGTTTCACCGGTGCGGAAGACGGCCGCGTCCTTCTGCATCGAGGCCTGCATTGCCGCGCGGATCTTCGCCGTCGGCGTGCTGCCCTTGGCATGGCGCAGGTTGTCGAAGCGGGTGAGCGCCTTGTCCAGCACGCTGGACGGAAGATCCTTGTGCGAAGCACCGGGCTTGATGATCTCGGCGCACTTGTTGGCGACCGCGCGACCGAATACCACCAGATCGAGCAGCGAGTTGGAGCCGAGGCGATTGGCGCCGTGCACCGACACGCAGGCCGCTTCGCCGATGGCGAACAGGCCAGGCACGACGGCGTCGTTGTCGTCACCCTTCTTGGTCACGACCTCGCCGTGATAGTTGGTCGGGATGCCGCCCATGTTGTAGTGGACGGTCGGCAGCACCGGGATCGGCTCCTTGGTCACGTCGACGCCGGCGAAGATACGTGCGCTTTCGGAAATACCCGGCAGACGCTCGTTGATCACTTCCGGCCCGAGATGCATCAGGTTCAGATGGATGTGGTCCTTGTCCTTGCCGACGCCGCGGCCTTCGCGGATTTCGATCGTCATGGCGCGGCTGACCACGTCGCGCGAGGCCAGATCCTTGGCGTTGGGCGCGTAGCGCTCCATGAAGCGCTCGCCTTCGGAGTTGGTCAGGTAACCGCCCTCACCGCGCACGCCCTCGGTGATCAGGCAGCCCGCGCCGTAGATGCCAGTGGGATGGAACTGCACGAACTCCATGTCCTGCAGCGGCAGACCCGCTCGCAGCACCATGCCGCCGCCGTCGCCGGTGCAGGTATGCGCCGAGGTGGCGCTGAAGTAGGCGCGACCGTAGCCGCCGGTTGCCATCACCACGGCCTGGCCGCGGAAGAAATGCAGCGTGCCCTCGTTCATGTCGAGCGCCAGCACGCCGCGACAGACGCCCTCGTCGTCGAAAATGAGGTCGATGGCGAAGTATTCAATAAAGAACGTGGCGTCGTGCGCCAGCGCCTGCTGGTACAGCGTGTGCAGAATCGCGTGACCGGTGCGGTCGGCCGCGGCGCAGGTACGCTGCGCGGTGCCCTTGCCGTAGTGCGTGGTCATGCCGCCGAAGGGGCGCTGATAGATCTTGCCTTCCTCGGTACGCGAGAACGGCACGCCGTAGTGTTCCAGCTCGATGATGGCGGGAATCGCCTCGCGGCACATGTATTCGATCGAGTCCTGGTCACCGAGCCAGTCGGAGCCCTTGATCGTGTCGTAGAAGTGGAAGCGCCAGTCGTCTTCACCCATGTTGCCGAGCGCGGCCGAGATGCCACCCTGCGCTGCCACCGTGTGCGAACGCGTCGGAAACACCTTGGAAATGCACGCGGCCTTCAGGCCTTTCTCCGCCAGGCCGAACGTGGCGCGCAGGCCGGCGCCGCCGGCACCGACGACGATGACGTCATACTCATGCTGCTGGATCTTGTAGCTTTCCATCGAATCGTGGCTCCCGCGTCTCAGTGGGTCAGCGCAATGCGCAGTACGGCGAGCACGCTTCCGAGCGCGCCCAGGACCGCGAGAAACTTGATCAGCACCAGCGAAAGGACTTCCTTCCAGCGCGTGTGCACATAATCTTCAATCACAACCTGCAGCCCCAGCACCGCATGCCAGAACATCGTGACCAGCATGATGATCAGCAGCAGCGCATTCCACGGCTTGGCGACGGTGGCCAGCGCCGTGGCGTAGTCCGCATGCAGCAGGCCAAGCACGGTAATCACGAACCATATAAGCAATACGACAAGCGCCGCTGCGGTCACACGCTGCGTCCACCAATGGCCAACACCCGAGTGGGACGAGCCCAGGCCGCGAGCGACCTTGAGAGGGTTGCGCAAATCCTTCGCGGTCATGCCGCACCTCCTGCGGTCAGCACATAAGCCCAGACGGCAGCCGTTAGCACCAGGCTCAACACCACCGACAGCCAGCTCGATCGCACAAACTGCGGAATGGCAAAACCCGCGCCGGTGTCCTGCGCCAGATGACGGACGCCGTTGCAAAGGTGATAGAAAAGCGCCCAGGTCCAGCCGA
>CBAAAD010000244.1:2424-5167 GCA_964658785.1 uncultured Methylobacterium sp. | reverse complement strand
AGCGCGCCACGCGCGAAACGGAAAATTCGCTCGAGCTGCGCACCCGCGATCGCTATCGCAAGCTGATCTCCAAGATCGACAAGGCGCTGCGCCGGATCGAAGACGGCAGCTACGGTTTCTGCGAAGAAACCGACGAAGAGATCGGCGTCGAGCGCCTCGACGCACGTCCCATCGCCACGCTGTCGCTCGACGCCCAGGAGCGTCGCGAGCACTTGCAGAAGCAGATGGGCGACTGAGCTCGCTGCGATAGTCGTTCTTGCAAAGAGCCCCGCCTGAGTGCGGGGCTTTTTTTCGGGTATCGGTTAGCGAAAGCCGAGCGTTCGAGGCATGTGTCGTGGCATCGAAGGGTACGACTTACTTCAACGCCTGCGCTGCGTACTGCTTGAGCTGGGTCAGCATGGCGGCCAGGCCGTTGGAGCGCGTCGGCAACAGATGCTTGGCCAAGCCGATGGTGCCGATGAACTCGGGCTCGGTATCAACGATCTCTTGGGCCGAACGGTTCGAGTAGACGCGCAGCACCAGAGCGATCAGGCCCGATACGATGGCCGAGTCGCTGATCGCATCGAAGTGCATGCGCGCCGCGTCTCCGTCGGGCACCAGCCACACCATCGACTGGCAGCCGTGCACGCGGTAGCCCTCGGTTTTCCATTCCTCGGGAAAGGGCGGCAGCTGCTTGCCCAGATCGATCAGGTACTGGTAACGCTCGGTCCAGTCGCCGAAAAAGGCGAACTCTTCGGCGATCTCGCGCTGCGCTTCGTCAGCGCTGGTGGTGGCAGTTGTAGTCATGACGGCATTATCGCGCGCTTCGGGTGAAATCCGGGGCGTGTCCGAATGCCTCAGCTTTTCAGCACGCTCCAGCGCGTGCCCTGCGCGCCGTCTTCGATCACGATACCCATCGCCGTCAGCTCGTCGCGAATGGCGTCGGCGCGGGCAAAGTCACGGGCGCCGCGCGCGGCACGACGCTGCTCCAGCAGATCATCCACGTGCGCAGCATCCACATCGTTTTCGCCACGCTTGAGCCATGCATCGGGCGCCTGCTGCAGCAATCCGAGCAGGGCGCCGCCGCCGAGCAGGGCGGCCTTGGCCTCGCTGCTGCCGCTGTGCCGCGCCTGATCGGCCAGCTGGGACAGCTCGGCCAGCGCCTGCGGCGTATTGAGGTCGTCGCAGAGCGCCGCTTCTACGCGCTCGGGAACCGGCAGGTCGCCGGCGGGAATGTCGACGTGGGCCAGATCACGCAGCACGCGATACCAGCCGTCCAGCGTGCTGATCGCCTGCTGTATCGCGTTTTCCGACCAGTCCAGCGGCTGGCGGTAATGGCCGCGCAACAGCAGCAGGCGCAGCGCCTCGGGTGGATGCAGCTTGAGCAGTTCGTGCACCAGCAGCACGTTGCCCAGCGACTTGGACATCTTGCGACCGTCGAAGGTCAGCATGCCGTTGTGCATCCACCAGCGCGCAAACGTCTTGCCGCCGTGCGCGCTGGTGGACTGGGCGATTTCGTTTTCGTGATGCGGAAACAGCAGGTCGACGCCGCCGGCGTGGATGTCGATCGTCTCGCCGAGCTGGGCGGCGCACATCGCCGAGCATTCGATATGCCAGCCGGGGCGGCCGCGGCCCCAGGGGCTGTCCCAGCCCGCGAGATCCGGCGTGGAGGGCTTCCACAGCACGAAATCGGCGGGATTCTTTTTGTACGGCGCGATCTCGACGCGTGCGCCGGCGATCAGTTCCTCGGTGTCGCGGCCGGATAAAGCGCCATAGGCTGGATAGGAGTCGACGTCGAACAGCACATGGCCTTCGGCGGCGTAGGCGTGGCCGTTGGCGATCAGCGCCTCGTTCATCGCGATGATCTCACCGATATGCGCGGTCGCGTGCGGCTCCAGATCCGGTGGAACGATGCCCAGGCCGGCCATGTCGTCGTGGTAGGCGCGGGTGTATCGATCGGTGATGGTGCTGATCGGCACGCCCTCGCGCTGCGCGGCGGCGTTGATCTTGTCTTCGACGTCGGTGATGTTGCGGGCGTAAACGACATTCGGATAGTGCCGGCGCAGCAGCCGCGCCAGCACGTCGAACACCACCGGACCGCGCGCATTGCCGATATGCACGTAGTTGTAGACCGTGGGGCCGCACAGATACATCGTCACGCGCTGCGGATCGAGCGGTGCGAATGCCTCCGTGCGGCGCGTCAGGCTGTTGTAGAGCGAAATCGGCATGGGCGAAAAATCCGCAACGAAAGCGTCGAGCTTGGGCAAGCAAACTTAGCCCAACATCTTAACAAGATGTAAGTGGAACGGTTGCGTACCGTTAATTCTAAGCCTGTATTCAGCGTGAACTTGATGCAATGAGAAGAGGGAGCACACCTCGCGCTCCACGTCCCAAGATTGGAGGTCGCAATGACCAGGTTATGGCTTTCCGCGCTGGCGTTGGCCCTTGTGGCCACCAGCATCCACGCGCAGGACGTGCGTTACTCCGACCAGCCACCACCGCCGCCTCCCGGCGCGCTGGGTCCGGCAGGTCCGGGCCCAGGCCCCGATGACAATGCCCATTTCGGCTGGGCCGACGTGCTGCGTGCCGATCCCGTGCAGGGCATCGTCCGCACCACGGTGCCGCAGCAGCAGTGCTACAACCAGCAGGTGGTGCAACACGATCCGGGCAATAGCGGCGTGGGCACGGTGCTCGGCGCCGTCGTTGGCGGCGTTCTCGGCCATACGATCGGCAAGGGCGACGGCCGGGTCGCGGCGACCGTCGG
>CBAAAD010000244.1:0-2403 GCA_964658785.1 uncultured Methylobacterium sp. | reverse complement strand
CACCAATCAGACCAACTGCCAGCAGGTCAACACGGTCAGCGATCAGCGTCGGATCATCGGCTATGACGTCGAGTATCGCTATCGCGGTGAGGTCTACACCTCGCGTCTGAACTATGACCCGGGTGAGCGCCTGCGTGTTCGCGTGCAGGTGCAGCCGGCCGATTGATGGCCCAAGATGCACACCGTGCGTGACTGGATCGCCGCCTTCGGGCGGCGATCGTCGTTCGGGACGCCCAATTTTCTGTTGCACGGCAGCGAAATTCTCGCCATGATGGCAACTCACCCGCTGGAATGCTCATGTCCGCAGCCGTCTATACCGCCAATGTACTCACTAGCGCCCGCATGGCTGCTGGCATGACGTCGCGCGCGCGCCGACCGTTGTATCGACATTCGGCCGGGTAGGCTGTCGCACGCGTTTCATGTGTATCGACGATAAAACCCGGCCATGCGCCGGGTTTTTTTGTTTTTGAATCTCATTTCATGCAGGTCCATCTGCAAAAAGCCAAACCCCGGCCTTCCATGGCCGGACTTTTCACCAAGACCTGCTACCTATGACGAGCTGCCACTCATGACGATTCGACATTTCATCACCACCCAGGATTACAGCCGCGCCGAGATCAATGCGCTGCTGGCACGGGCCGCGGAGTTCAAGCGCTCGCCGCGTGGCCAGCAGCTGGCCGGCAAGTCGATTGCGCTGCTGTTCTTCAACCCGTCGATGCGCACGCGCACCAGTTTTGAACTGGGCGCCTTCCATCTGGGCGCGCATGCGATCGTGCTTTCGCCGGGCAAGGACGCGTGGCCGATCGAGTTCGAGGTGGGCTCGGTGATGGATGGCGATACCGAGGAACACATTGCCGAAGTGGCGCGCGTGCTGTCGCGCTACGTCGACCTGATCGCCGTGCGCGCGTTTCCAAAATTTCAGGACTGGGCGGTCGACCGGCAGGACAGCGTGATCAAGGCGTTTGCGCAGTACGCCACCGTGCCGGTAATCAACATGGAGACGATCACCCATCCCTGCCAGGAGCTGGCCCACGCGCTGGCGCTGAAGGAGCACCTGGGCGATCTGCAGAACAAGAAGTATGTGCTGACCTGGACCTATCACCCCAAGCCGCTGAATACCGCCGTGGCCAACTCGGCGCTACTGATTGCGACCAAGCTCGGTATGGACGTGACTTTGCTGTGCCCGACGCCGGACTACGTGCTGGACGAACGCTATATGGAATATGGCCGTCTGAACGCCGAACAGAACGGGGGCTCGCTGAAGGTCAGCCACAACATCGAGGAAGCGTATCGCGGCGCCGACGTGGTCTACGCCAAGAGCTGGGGCGCGCTGCCGTTCTTCGGCCAGTGGGACAAGGAAAAGCCGGTGCGCGAAGCGAGCAAGCACTTCATCGTCGACTCGGCCAAGATGGCGCTGACCAACAACGGACTCTTCAGCCACTGCCTGCCGCTGCGCCGGAACATCAAGGCCACCGACGAGGTGATGGACTCGCCGGCCTGCATCGCCATCGACGAAGCCGAAAACCGCCTGCACGTGCAGAAGGCGGTGATGGCGTCGCTGATCGGTCAGCGCTGATTCCATGTACACGCCAGCCTCCTTTCGCGAATCGCGCCTCGACGTCCTGCAGGGCCTGATGCGCGCGTATCCGTTTGCCACCGTGGTGGCGAACGGCGCGAATGGGTTCGTCGCCAACCACCTGCCGTTTGAAATGATTGGCGATGCGCTGTTGCACGGCCACGTGGCACGCGGCAACGAGCTGGCAACCATGGATGGCGCCGAGGTGCTGCTGATCTTTCAGGGTCCGGACGGCTACATCAGCCCGAACTGGTACCCGAGCAAGCACGAGACCGGCCGCGAAGTGCCGACCTGGAATTACGCCGTCGTGCACGTGCACGGGCGCCTGCAGGTCATCGACGATACCTCATGGAAGCGCGCGTTGCTGGACGCGCTCACGGATCATCACGAAGCGAGCCAGCCGTCGCCGTGGCGCGTGGCTGATGCGCCGGCCGACCATATCGAGAAATCGCTGAAAGCCATTGTGGGTATCGCCGTGACGATCGAGCGTATCGAGGGCAAGTTCAAGCTGAGCCAGAATCATCCGGCGCGCAATCAGGCGGGCGTCGTCGACGGACTGCGCCGGCGCGATGCCGATGGCGATGTCGAACTCGCGCAGCTGATGGTCGAAACGAACGAGGCCAGATCATGAGTCACGTCATGCCACATCAACATCGCTATCGCGTGGACGTCGACTGGACCGGCAATCTCGGCAGCGGTACCCAAAGCTACCGCGGCTATGAGCGCAGCCACGAGATTCGCGTGCCGGGCAAGCCCGCGCTGGCCGGTTCATCCGATGCCGCGTTTCGCGGCGATGCCTCGCGCCACAACCCGGAAGATATGCTGGT
>CBAAAD010000243.1:0-5169 GCA_964658785.1 uncultured Methylobacterium sp. | reverse complement strand
GTCGCCGTGAGCCTGCACATCTATTCCGGCCGCATGACGCGCTGCGCTGTGTTCCAGCCGCTGCCCGACGACGGCTGGTACCACCGCGACGAACGCCAGCTGGGGCTCGACCAGGTCCACTGATCCCGGCATAATGTGACGCTGATCTGCCGGTGTGGCGGAATGGTAGACGCGGCGGACTCAAAATCCGCTGGCAGCGATGTCGTGTAGGTTCGAGTCCTATCACCGGTACCAGGTCAGCTTGAGAACCCCGCCGTGTGCGGGGTTTTTCATATGTGGCGCAGGCTTCGAGTCAGAGCTCGCGCACCACGCGGAAGCCCACGCGTCCGCTGCGCACGCTGCTATCGGTGCCCTGACGATAGGCCGAGTTGACCTGTTCGGGTGAGCTGCCCCAGGAGCCGCCACGAACCACATGCGCACTGCAACCCGGGTTGAGCCATGCGCTGCCGTCCCCGGGCGAGCGCACGTAACTTTCGTGCCAGCAATCCTGCACCCACTCCGAGACGTTGCCGTCGATGTCGTAGAGGCCGAATGGATTGGCTGCAAAGCTCATCACCGGCGCCGGCCCCCAGTAGCCGTCCTTGTAACCGCGGAATGCGTTGCTCCAGCGGCGGCCGCTGCGCGAACGATCGCCCGAACCGGTGAGGTTTTCCACCGGTTTGGCCGGCGTGCCGTCACCCCACCAGTAGCGCGTGGTGGTGCCGCCACGCAGGGAGTATTCAAACTCGGCCTCATTCGGCAATCGATAGGTCTTGCCGGTGCGCTGGCTGAGCCAGTCGGCATAAGCCTTGGCATCGTTCCACGAAACGTTGACCACGGGCAGATCATCGGCTGCCCTGCTGCCAGCGTAGTCGTCCTGCCAGTTGGCGTTCTCGTCGTCGCGCAAGGCGCCGCTGCGCTCGTCGTAGACGCTGGCGCCGCCCAGCTTTATCGAATCGGGTACGTAACCGCTGTTGCGCACGAATTCGCGAAACTGACCCACGGTGATCGCACTGCGCGCCATCGCGAAGCCCTTGCCGAGGGCCACCGGATGCTGCGGCTTTTCATAGCTGGCATAGCCCGCCTGATTGTCCGGCGCACCCATCTGGAAGCTGCCGGTAGGAACCACCACCATCATCGGCGACCTGCCGGGGATGTCGACATAGCCATCGCTGAAAATCTGTCCCGGCTTGTGGCCGGCGTAAAGTCGCGCGTTGGTCAGCTGCGTTTCGAACTCGGAAAGCCCGACGAGGTTTGGCTCGATCTGCTGCGCCTGATTGGCCAGCTTGCGCGCGAGCGGAAGATCGCCGCTGTCCAGCGCTGAATGCGCCTGCGCCAGCACACCGGCAGCGCGCTGCTGGCGCATGTCGCCCACACGCTTGCTGACGTCCTGCATTTGCTGAGAGCCAGGGCGAATGGCCTGCGCCTCGGCAAGCGCGGCATCGGCACCGGCAAAATTGCTCTGCGCCAGGGCCGCCAGTGCGCGATCGAGCACCGCCCGCTGCACCTGCATGATGCCCTGCTCGGCCACCGCGTTCTGCGGATCGAGTTTCTGCACCTGACGATAGATATCCAGCGCGCTGCCATCCACCGGTTGATCGGCCCTGCCCTGGGCCAGCAGGGCCGCGCCTTTGGCCAGCATCGGTCGCACCTTGGTCAAGGTTTTCAAGTTGGCGGACAACAACGCGACGTCTTCGGCCGCGTTGGGCAAGGTGCGCAGCGCATCGAGCTGATCCTTCGCCGCATCGGCGTCGCCTACCGCCATGTCCTGATCGATGTCGGCGACGAGCCGCGCCTTCACATCGAACAAGCCCTGCACAGCGCGCCGGCTGTCAGGCTTAGCCTTCAGCGCCTGTGCAAAAAGGGCGGCGGCACTGTTCTTGTCGCCAGCCACCTGGCCGGCCTGCAGGGCTTTGGAAGCGCGCGCCAGGAGCGCCTGCACGGCGGGTGGATCGGCGCTGAGCTGTTCGGGCAGATCGGCCTTCTTCTTGCTGTGCGCCACGATCACGCTGGTGGACGCCAGCGTCAGCGGCGGCCCGGCATTGACCTCGGCAATGGCGGGAGCGCTTGCCTGCGGCACCTCCCGACCCGGCGCGGCTTCGCCCATCGACATGGATCGGCGAGGCGCCTGCGTGGGATCGACGTGCAAAAGACGCGGAAAAAAGTGATATGTCAGCGCAAAACCCAGCACGACAATGCCCGCCGCTCCGCCAAGCGCGCGCTGGTTGCGCAGAATTGCATTGATCGGCATGGATGGGCGTCCTGGGAGTGGCCTGTTATCGTGCGCTGCCCACCATAAGTACAAACCGTCGACAGGGCAATGCATGCCCCGCGCTTTGCAAGAGGAAGTTCGATGTCCCTGCCAGAACCTGCTAGCGCCGACTGGATCGACAACCGCGACGCGCTGCAATCGTGGCTGTCTGGCCTGCCCGATGACGCCGCAATCGGGCTCGATACCGAGTTCATGCGGCGCAATACCTTCTATCCGCAGCTCGCGCTGCTGCAGCTGGGCTGGAATGGCCGGTACGCGCTGATCGATCCGCTCGCCTTCGAGATCGGCGATGCGCTGACGCCACTGCTCGGCACCGGCCCGGCGGTAACCATCATGCACAGCGCCAGCGAGGATCTGGAGACGCTGTCGCCGATGTTGCCGGGCGGCCCGAAGACCCTGTTCGATACGCAGATCGCCGCCGCGTTTGTCGGCATGGGCCTGGGCATCAGCTATCGCGCGCTGGTCGCCGAACTGGCCGGAGTGGAACTGGACAAGGGCGAGACGCGCTCGGACTGGATGCAGCGTCCGCTGACCGACTCGCAAATCAGCTATGCCGCGCTGGATGTGGTGTATCTGAAAACCATCCATGAACAGCTCGGCGAGCGCCTGCAGCAGCATGGCCGCAGCGCCTGGCACGCGGAGGACTGCGAACGGCTCAAACGCCGCGCCAGCCAGCGTGCGGGCGATCCACAGCCGCAGCGCGCGATGCGCGGCGCGGCCGACTGGACGCTGCCGCAGCAGGCCATGCTGCGCCGGCTGCTGCTGTGGCGCGACCGCAGCGCGCGCACGCTCGACGTTCCGCGGCCGTGGCTGCTGGACGACACGCTGGCGCTGACGCTGGCGCAGCATCCGCCAGCCAGCCTCAGCGAACTCGATCAGCGCAGCCGCGGTCAGCGTGCCCTGCGCTCGGCCCAGCGCAGCGAGCTATTCGAACGGATACAGCCGGCCGTCAGCGAAGCAGAAATCGACGAGACCTCAAGCATTCCCGGCCACCCGCAGGGCGAAGCGAAAAAGGCGCTCGGCGCCATGAAGGAGAGCGTCGACGCGCTTGCCGCCGAACTCGATCTGCCGTCCGGCCTGCTCTGCCCGCGCAAGGCGCTGGAGGAATACGTGGTCACCGCCGAATGGCCGGAATTTCTCGATGGCTGGCGCCACGCGGTGCTGCACGATCGTCTGACCGCGCTTTTGCCCGGCTAGGAGCTTCTGGCCGATCGCACCCATCAAGCTTCCAACATCAGCGCGCAGCCCCGTTCACCGACCCTTGGCGAACGACGACCTGCGCTGCTAACATCGCATGGTCACGTGGGGCCTTAGCTCAGCTGGGAGAGCGCGTCGTTCGCAATGACGAGGTCGGGGGTTCGATCCCCCCAGGCTCCACCAACCCCGTAAGATAAAGCCCCGGAAACCCAGTGTTTCCGGGGCTTTTTTTTATGACTATGGATGTCCGATACGCCGGAAATGCGGGAGCACATCCGGTGCCGTTCCTCGCTAACTTTCCTTTGACGAAACGGGGGTGGCCTGTTCTTTCCGAGGGCGCGCGAACGTGTCACTGTTTGTGCCGGGAATCGAGCAGCCGACGCGTCGCCCGACGCACGCGGCTGGCGCTGGGGCTCCGTCCATAAATTCGGAAAAGGGGAATATCTTGATGAAATTCATCGGGCCGATTGTCCTGGCCGTGATCTGCACTCTGGCAAGTCCGTTGTCTGTCGCCGCGGGCAATGCCGTTTTTCAGCTGGATGACCTGCAAAAGCTGGTGAATCTCAGCGATCCACAGATCGCCCCCGACGGCAAGCAGATCGCCCTGATCGTCTCCCGGCCGGACTGGAAAACCGACAAGAACCTGCAGAACATCGATCTGGTCGACGTCGCCAGCGGCGAAACACGTGCCATCACCTGGAAGCGCACGGATATCGCCGCGCCGCGCTGGTCGCCGGACAGCGGCCGGCTGGCTTTTCTCGCGCATGACGAGGAAACCAAACAGACGCAGATTTTCATGCTGTCGATGCGCGGCGGCGATGCCATGCGCATCACCGATACCAAGTACGGCGTGGAGTCCTTCAGCTGGAGCCCGGACGGCAAACAGCTCGCCTTTGTGACCGCAGATGAACCGGCCAACGAAAAAGCCATCAAGGCGCACGACGATGCCTTTCAGGTTACCGACAACAACTTCCTGGCGCGCGCCGCGCTGACCCCGTGGCATCTATGGGTAATACCGAGCGAGGGCGGTTCGGCCAAGCGACTGACGCAGGGCAGCTTCAGCCTGCAGACCGATCAGCAGGACTCGGCGCCGGCGCCGACGTGGAGCCGCGACGGTCGCCGCATCGCCTTTACCCGGTTCCCCGGACCGTACTGGGGGCCGTCGTTCCGCTCGGTAATCGCCAGCGTGGACGCAAACGGCGGCGAGCCGCGCACCGTGGTATCGGGTGAAGGTTCGGGCGACTTCACCTATGCCGTCGATAGTGACACGGCTGCCTACCTGCGCCCGCGCAACGGCGATCAGAACAACGGCAACGCGGTCTATGTCGACGACGGTGCCGATGGCCGCGACGTGACGAAGGCCGCCGCGCGTAACTTCTCAAGCTACGCATGGCTGCCACGGGGCAAGGCGCTCGTGCTCGCTGGCGACGATGGCACGCAGGCGGCGCTTTGGGAACAGCCGCTGACCGGCATCGCGAAAAAGCTCGACCTCGGCGAAGTGCAGGCCACCCCCGAGGTGAGCGTGTCCAAAGCCGGTGCGATCGCCTTTATCGGCAGCACTTCAATGCATCCGGGCGAGCTCTACGTGATGTCTTCCACGCGCGCCAGGCCGAAGCGGCTGACCAACCTCAACGCGTTCGCCGACAGCCTCACGCTGGGACACAGCGAATCCATCGAATGGACCGGACCGGACGGCTTCAGGGAAGATGGGGTGCTGACCT
>CBAAAD010000242.1:0-5173 GCA_964658785.1 uncultured Methylobacterium sp. | reverse complement strand
CCCGCGTGACCGAGGCAGCGCACGTAGGCCCAGTTGACCAGGGTGTACAGCACGGTGACCAGCGACATGCCGCCGATCAGCGTCATCACGATGCCGCGCGGACCCGCGCGCAGTTCGGAGGACAGCGTGGCCGCGTCGCTCCAGCCGCCGTAGGCCAGCATCACGAAAATCATCGCCGGTCCGTAGGCGCTGGCTGCCGGAACCGGCGCATCGTTGAGCGGCGGCATGCCGCGAATAGCCATCCATATGCCGGCCGCACCCAGCGCCAGCATGCCGCACACCACCACGGCCACAAAGCCGGTCTGCGCGCCCATGCCGGTGCGCACGCCGCGCAGATTGATCACGCACAGCAGCACAATCGTGCCAACCGCGAGAAAACCCGTACCGTGCTCGCCCAGCGGCAGCGCCTCGTTGACGTAGTCGGCGAACACGTAGGCAAGAATGGCGATAAAGCCGGTGTGGATCACCGCAAAGCGTGACCACGCAAACAGAAACGCCAGCTTGCGTCCGTACGCCTTGTGCAGAAAGTGGTAGTCGCCGCCCGCATCCGGAAACGCCGCGGCCATCTCGGCAAAACACAGCGCGCCGCAGAACGACAGCACGCCGCCAATCAGCCAGACCAGAAACAGCCCGATCGGCGAACTGATGCTGGCCGCCACGGTCGGCGTGGATTTGAAGATGCCCGAGCCGATCACCATGCCCGCACACATGGCGATGCCGTGGCGGATACCGAGATGCCGTCGAGGCTGCGCAGTCGCGGTGCCGGCAAGGTCAGCGGCAGCGTCGAGAGTGGTCATCGGGTGCGGTCCGCTGGTCAACCTGTGTGGCCCGAGTATGCCATGCAGCGGACGCCCGAACGGCGAGCGCATGGCGATGACTTCATCATCACTCGCATCGGCGAAGACTGAAAACGACGCTACCAGGGAGACACGCCATGAGCGACAAGCCAGCCAAGCCAACGCCAGCGAACTCCGGCTATCCGGAAGAGCACCCCAAGACGAACCAGAAAGACGACAAGCCGGATGCCGGAACGCCGCACGAGCCACAGAACGTGCCGAACAAGAAGCCCAAGCCATAATTCCCCCATCGGCGCACCCAGCTGTGGGCAGCCTCTGATCCAGCCGGCTTGGCGGGGCTGGCGCGAAGCGTCTGAATCAATCGTCCTGGCCTGTGAAATCTTTTTTACTTGTCGACGCATAATCATCGTGTATAAACGTCAATGGAGACCCTTGGTCCAGCCGTTGCCAAAGGTCGTAGCAGACTCCCTGTATGTTGACCGTTGAACCTTCGCGTCGATTGTCATCCGGCGCAAGATCGTACCCACTGCGAGCGACATGAGGCGGATTTCGACCCGTACCGTCGCCAGAGAGAGATCTACGCGTGTCTTCTGCCAATGATCCGAAGCCCTGCGCGCTGTGCCGCGACGAAGCTCCTCTCGGCTTTGAATTCACCATGGCGTTTCAGCCCATTGTCGACATGCGCGACCGCAGCGTGTACGCCTATGAAAGCCTGATCCGCGGAACCGACGGCAGCGGCGCTGCCAGCATCCTCGCGCAGGTAAACGACCGCAATCGGTACATCTTCGATCAGGTATGCCGGGTCACTGCGGTGGAGATGGCTTCCAAGCTTGGTGTGCAGTGTTTCCTCAGCATCAACTTTCTGCCGAACGCGGTGTATCAGGCGAGCACCTGCATTCGCGCCACGCTCGCGGCGGCGCAACGCTGCAACTTCCCCACCGATCGGCTGATTTTCGAGATTACTGAAAACGAGCGGCCCGATCAGGCGCATTTGAAGCACATCGTGGTGGAATACAAACGCCAGGGTTTCAAGACTGCCTTTGATGATTTCGG
The DNA here is from genome assembly GCA_964658785.1 of uncultured Methylobacterium sp. Taxonomy (GTDB): domain Bacteria; phylum Pseudomonadota; class Gammaproteobacteria; order Xanthomonadales; family Rhodanobacteraceae; genus Rhodanobacter. The sequence continues at coordinate 3,323 of CBAAAD010000242.1, read as the reverse complement.
CGCCGGCTACGCCGGGCTCAATCTGCTGTCCGAGTTTCAGCCGGATATCATCAAGCTGGATATGGCGCTCGTGCGCGATATCGACAACGACCACGTCCGCCAGGCCATTGTTCGGGGCCTGCTCGATATCTGCCGCGCGCTGCATATCGAGGTGATTGCCGAGGGCATCGAGCAGATCGGCGAATGGCGCACGCTGCAATCGATGGGCGTCTATCTGTTTCAGGGTTTCCTGTTTGCTTACCCTGGATTCGAGAAGCTGCCGGCCATCCACTGGCCGGATCCCGACTGACCGTTCGACAGAACCTATCGCTGCATTCGGCGAAGTAACTTTCGCCGCCGCCCTGGCGAAGAACTCGGGTAACGACACGCATCGCTGCACTCAACCATCCGCCGTGTCGGCCGGAGATTGCCATGCACACGTTCATCGGACTGCCCGCCAAACTCGTCCTCGGCGCGTTCTCGCTGATCGCCTTCAGCGGGATGGGCTACGCACAGGAGCCGCCACGCGCCGCGTCGCCGGTCGTGGTGGAGCTGTTCCAGAGCCAGGGCTGCTCCTCGTGTCCGCCGGCCGAAGCCAACATCAACGCGATCGCCGGGCAGCCGAATATCCTCGCGCTGTCTTTTGGCGTGACCTACTGGGACGACCTCGGCTGGAAGGACACCTTTGCCAGCGAGGCATTCACCAACCGCCAGTACGACTATTCGCATTACCAGAAGCGCGATGGCGTCTACACGCCGCAGGTGATCGTGAACGGGCAAACGGCCATCGTCGGAAGCGATCGCGCGCAGCTCGATCAGGTCGTCGCTCAGGCGCACACGCAGGAAGGGCCCTCGCTGTCATGGGCCAAAGACCAGCTGCAGGTCGGTGCAGGCAAGGCTTCCGCGGCGGCCGACGTGTGGCTGGTCCGTTACGATCCGCGCACGATCAACGTGGCCATTCGCGCCGGCGAAAACGGCGGCCGCACGCTGCCGCATCGCAATGTAGTGCGCGAACTAGTGAAGCTTGGCACGTGGGATGGGCAGGCGAAAACCTTTGCTATTCCCGCCGCCTCCATGAGCGGCCTGTCGACCGCGGCGCTGGTACAGATCGAGAGCGGTGGCAAGATTCTTTCCGCCTCGAAGGACGACATGAAGGTCGACACCGCGTCGCGCTGAACGTCGCGGCTTACGCACGTATTCGATGCGAATATTCGATCGATGGGCTTCGCAATCGCATGCCCTTCGACTCCGCTGCGCTACGCTCAGGGAGAACGGTGTCTAGGACGACTATTTCCCCGCCATGTCCAGTTCACCGAAGCAAGTAGACGAAGACACGTCTGCATGAATGCGACTTCCCCAATCCGTTCTCCCTGAGCGTAGCGCAGCGGAGTCGAAGGGCCGCGGTCCGGAACATTCGGGAAAATCGCGATGAATGTCACACTGAGATGCCATAATTTCTGCTGGTTCGTTAGGCTTTTCAAGATGCGTGCAACCCGTCTGCTGACAATCACCCTCGTCGTCGCCTGCATCGCCCTGCACGCGACGGTGCTCGCCGCACAGACGCTGCGCGTGATGACTTTCAACGTGCGCACGGGCATCGCCGACGACGGCCCGAACGACTGGGACCATCGTCGCGACCTCATGGTGCGCACGATCGACGCGCAGCATCCGGACGTGTTGGGCACGCAGGAGTTGAACAAATTCCAGGGCGATTACATCGTCGGCAAGCTGCCGCAGTACGTCTGGTTCGGCATCGGCCGCCGCGGTGACGATGGCGACGAGCACATGGGCGTGTTTTATCGCGCCGACCGCCTGCGGGTGATCGAGTCGGGCAATTACTGGCTATCCGATACGCCGGACAAAGCCGGCAGCATGACCTGGGGTAACGACCTTCCGCGACTGGTGACGTGGGCGATCTTCGAAACCAAAGCCGATGGTCGACGCTTCTACTACTGCAACACGCATTTCCCGCATCGCGATCAGGATGAGCCCGCGCGCACGCGCTCGGCCAATGAAATCTTTGCGCGTCTCCGGGCGCTACCGTCCGACATGCCTGTCGTGATGACTGGCGACTTCAACAGTTCGCCCGACCAGCCGGACCATGCGATCCTCACCTCCCTGCTAGGCGATGCATGGCTCAACGCCACCAGCCGAAAAGGGCCGGAAAAGACCTTCCACGATTTTACCGGCGTACCCGATCAGCGTATCGACTGGATACTCGTTCGCGGCTTTCGCGCGCTGACGACACAGACCGTTACCACGCAGCAGCGAGGCCGCTACCCGTCCGATCATTTTCCGGTGGTGGCGGAGCTGGCTTGGCCTGCACTGTCGAAGCGGCCGAAATAATCGGCCCGCCGCCTAATGCATCTGCGACAGCAGCTTTTCACCCGCGGCCTGCGCGGCCGCGATCGCCTCTTCGGCCGACTGGAACGCGCCGGCCACGGTAATGGGCTCACCGCGCAGTCCCTTGTCGTCCTCGATGGTGTACGTCGCCTCGTAAACCAGGCTTCCTTCACTGGATGCCTGGCGCTGGCAGGACGGATAAATCTTGTAACCGGATACGTTGCTCATCGAACACCTCTTGCGTAGGGCGGCTTCAATTACCTTGCCACGCTCTGATGGCGAATCAGCGAACGCGCGATGTCATCGCCGGCGGCCAGCGCTTCATCGATCGACGCATAGGTGCGATCGTTTTCTTCTTCCGGCCCCATGCCCGGCACCGTCACGACGATCGAGATGCCGCGCTCGTGCTGCGATGTTTCCACGGTATACGTGGTGCCATCGGCGGTGCGGTTATGCGTCTGGGGAGTAGAACCTGCCATGCGACGTTCTCCTGCGAGTGAGAGCGCAAATTGAACTTGCGGCAGTGAAGAAGGCATGACCATAGCATGCCGATTGGCATGGCAGCTTTAGCCGTACGTGACATGCACGGCAACATCATCCGGCCACGGCGCGCAGCGCTCGACATGCGTCTCGCCGCAGCGTGCCCGGATCAGGCTATCGCGCACCCAGGCTTCGCTGCTCACGCACGGCGTCCTCGCACATTCGCGGCTGGCAGAAATCGAAAAGTGCCAGCGACGCATGCGCTGGCACTCTCTTCCAACGAGCGGTTCAGACGAACATGCCGCCCGAGGCTTCGATGCGCTGCGCGTTGATCCAGCCATTGGCCGGCAGCAGCAGCGAGGCGATCACGCCGCCGATGTCGTCCGGCAAACCGGTGCGGCCGAGCGCAGTCATCGACCCGATCATCTTTTTCATTTCCGGGTTGTCGCGCACGGCGCCGCCGCGGAAGTCGGTTTCGATCGCGCCCGGTGCCACGGTGTTGACCGCAATGCCGCGTGAGC
>CBAAAD010000241.1:0-5182 GCA_964658785.1 uncultured Methylobacterium sp. | reverse complement strand
ACATACGCCGCCATGTACATCACGTCGGAAAACGCGGCCTTCGGGCCCATGCCGATGAACACGGTTTCCCGGTAATACAGCAGGTCGGCGATTGCGTTGCAGGTAAAGCCGGCCAGCAGCCAGTACCAGCTGGCGGAAGGGCGATAGCGCAGCGTAAAGACCCAGGTCAGCGCGATCGCCGCCGCTTCGAGCAAACAGTAAAGCCCCCAGCGCTGGTTGCCGCTCAGCGGCCACCAGGCATACGGCGCGGCAAACGCGAGAATCACGATCAAAAACAGCCAAGCCAGCCGAGCACTGCCGCCGCGGCGAGGCGCGGTGGCGGAGTCAGCGTGCGGGAGGCCGTGCATGCCTGCACTCTAGCCCAGCGGCGACGCGTCGGTGCAGCTTGTTTGCGAGTTTTAGGGCCTGGCTGAGTCGCCGATGGCACGGGGCTGCACAGAGATGGTTAACTCTGATAAACATCTAGCCTTTATGGAAGGAGCTGGCCATGACGACAAGACAACGATTCATCCGATGGGGCACGCTGGTTTTTCTGGCGGGTTTCTTCGGGTGTGCAACGGCGGGCACGATGAGCAAGGCTCCTGACGTAACTGCCATCGAGCAAGTGATGGCGCAGCAGCAGGCAGCTTGGAATCGCGGCGATGTCGATGACTTCATGCATGGCTACAAGGACGCCTCCGACACCACCTTTGTCGGATCCAGCGTGCGCAAGGGCTATCGCGACATTCTCGCCAGCTACCGTCAGCACTACGCGACGAAAGCGCAGATGGGTCGCCTCATATTTTCGGCCATTGATGTGCGGCTGTTGCCCGGTGCCGACGGCGTAGTGCGCTATGCGGCTGTCACTGGCCGCTTCCATCTCGATCGCAGCGCCCGCGGCGAAGTGGCGAAGGACGACGGCGTGTTCTCTTTGCTGTGGGAAAAAACGCCGGGCGGCTGGAAAATCATCCTCGATCACAGCAGCTGAGGGTGTCCGCGCCGCGCGTGTGCTTGTCCACGCCTTCTGAGTCGGTCGGCGTTGCCGTATAAAACAAACCATGTGCCTTGGCACCATTGTCAGCTTTCCGTGTCGCTACCAGGGGATCCAACCATGTCGACCAACGCCCATCGTCTTGCTCGTGCATGCCTTGTGCCCCATCCTCGTCGTCGCATGCTGCTGACGGCATGGCTCGCTGCGTTGTGCGTATCAACAAACCTCGCTGCGCAGATTGCACCGCTATCGCCGCTGACGCAGTCGTTCGTCAAAGTGCCGCAGCAACTGGTGGCGATCACGCACGTCCGCGTTATCGACGGCACGGGCGCCGCGGCAAGGGAGAATCAGACGGTGCTGCTACGTGACGGGTTGATCGCCGCGCTGGGCAGGCACGTCAAGGTGCCCAAGGATTCGACCGTGATTGACGGCAGCGGACGCACGCTGATTCCCGGCCTGGTCGGCATGCACGACCACATGTTTTATCCGGCGCCCAAGGTGAATCCGGAGGCCAGGGAGGCGATCTATCCCGAGCAGGCGTCGAGCTTTCCGAAGCTCTACCTGGCCGGTGGCGTCACGACCATTCGCACCACGGGCAGCACCGAGCCCTATACCGACCTCGAGCTGAAAAAGGCGATCGATGCCGGCAAGATCCCGGGGCCGAAGATGCACACCACCGGGCCGTATCTGGAAGGCAAGGGCAGCTTCACCCCGCAGATGCACGAACTGGCAGACGCCGCCGATGCCACCGCCACGGTGAACTACTGGATCGGCGAAGGCGCGACGTCGTTCAAGGCCTATATGCATATCACTCGCGCCGAACTGTCGGCCGCGATAGCTGCCGCACATGCGCAGCACATCAAGGTGACCGGACATCTTTGCACGATCGGATTTACCGAAGCGGCCGACCTGGGCATCGACGATCTGGAACATGGCCTGCCGGTGGATACCGAATTCACCGCCGGCAAGCAGCCCGACATCTGCCCTGATACCAAGCTGGCGGCAGCGAACCTGGCCACGATGAGCGTGGACGATCCGCGCATCAAACAACTGATCAGTCATCTGGTGGCCAAACATGTCGCGGTCACGTCCACTTTGCCGGTCTTCGAAACCTTCGTGCCCGGCCGTGCGCCGGTCGACCCGCGCGTGCTCGACGCGATGCTGCCGCAGACGCGCGTCGAATACCTCAAGGGACGCGACAAAGTCGCCGCGATGAAGGATTCACCATGGCCGAAGGTGTTCAAGCTGGAAGAAGATTTCGAGCACGCCTTCGTACAGCAGGGCGGTACGCTGCTGGCCGGTCTGGACCCTACCGGCTTCGGCGGCGTCATCGCCGGCTACGGCGACCAGCACGAAGTCGAGCTGCTGGTGGAGGCGGGCTTTACGCCGCTGCAGGCGATCCAGATCGCCACGCTCAACGGCGCGCAGTTCATGGGCGAAGAACAGCACATCGGCTCTATCGAAGTGGGCAAGTCGGCCGACCTGGTGCTCATCAACGGCAACCCGGCGCAGAATATCGGCGATATCGAAAAGGTCGAGCTGGTGTTCAAGGACGGCGTCGGCTACGACCCGGCGAAGCTGGTGCAGGCGGCCAACGGCACGGTAGGCCTGCGCTAGCTATCGACATGCTGCCGCTTCTCCGGCGGCAGCATGTGCACTGGAACGTTTCGCGGCTCACTGCGGCTGCTTGTAGATCACGCCAACCTTCATCACGAACGGCACGTGTTCCAGCACGCTGATGTCGGCGGTCGGGTCGCCGGGTACGGCGATGACGTCCGCATCGAGGCCGGCTTTGAGCTGGCCGAAGTTGTCCTGCTGGCGCAGGATGCTCGCATCAACGGCGGTAGCGGCGAGCAGGGCGCGGGCGGGGGACATGCCGTCGCGCACCATCCACTCCAGCTCCTTGTAGTTGGTGCCGTGGGTAAACACGCCGACGTCGCTGCCGCAGCCGATGGTGACGCCGGCGGCCATCGCCAGCTTGAATGCATTCGCCGCCTGCTTCATCGCATCGGTCGGCGGCATGCCGGGTTTCCAGCCGCTGAAGTACTCCGCGTAGGCAGCTTCGGCTTCCAGCGTCGGCAGATAGGCGACGTGGTGCTGCTTCATCAGTTCGAAGTTTTCGCGCGTGCCGTCGAAGCCGTGTTCGATGGTGTCGACGCCGGCGAGCACCGAGCGGCGCATGCCTTCGGGCGTGGTCGAGTGCACGGCTACCGGCAGACCAAGCGAGTGCGCGGCCTCGACGCCGGCGTTCAACTCGTCCTGGGTAAACGTAGGCACGGAGCCCTTGCTCTTGCCGCAGTGGTAGTCGGCGTACAGCTTGATCCAGTCCGCGCCGTGGCCAGCCTGATCGCGTACCGCGTCGAGCATCTGATCGCGGCCGCTGACCGGAATGCCGCCCTGCGGCAGATCCAGGTTGGCGAAGCCGCTGGGCCCCGGCCCGTAGCAGTGGCTGGCGATCGTCGCGCGCGTGGCCACAAACAGATGCGGCCCCGGAATCATCCCGTCGTTGATCGCACGCTGCACGTCGACGTCGGCATAACCCGCACCCTCGGTGCCCAGATCGCGCAGGGTGGTGAAGCCAGCCATCAAGGTATCGCGCGCGTGCTGCACGGCTTCGATGGTGCGATAGGCCTGCGACTCCTTCAGCACCTGGTCGTTCCACAGCGTTTCGTTATATGGGTGCAGAAAGATATGCGAGTGCGCGTCGATCAGCCCGGGCAGCAAGGTCATGCCGGCCAGCTCGATGGTTTGCGCCTCCACTGGCGCGTGGACTTCTGCCGACGGGCCCACCGCCAGAATTTTTCCACCCTGTACCAGCACCACCCATCCGGCATGCGTTTGCTCGCTGCGCGCGTCGAATACGCGATCGGCCTTGAGCAGCCACGCGTGATCAGCGGGTGTGTTGATCGGCGTAGCGACGGCGGCACCCGCTGCGGATGGAGGCAGGCAGAGGCAGCCCAACGTGAGGGCAAAGCGGCGAAGCAAGGTAGGCATGCGCATGATGGCTCTCGTCCTATGGATGAATCCGCTGTCTCTGCTATGCAGGTCAGAGTATCGGATGTTCGACGCAATCGACGCACAAGTGAGGTGTCAAAAGCAGGCGAGCGAAATGCCTTCGCTTTTGAGTTTTGAGAAGCCGTACGCAGGCGCCTAGTCCTCGGCAGAGTTGTTGACTGAGTGAAAACCACAGTTTACACTCGGTCCATGCTCGAGCTGGTCAAGTCCGCCACCTTCGATGCGTGGTTTCGTGGCCTGCGCGACATTCGCGCTAGGGCTCGAATCGCAGCACGACTTGATCGCATGGCCGACGGAAACTTCGGAGACGTCAAGCCGGTTGGCCATGGCATCAGCGAGCTTCGGATCGATCACGGCCCCGGTTACCGGGTTTACTTCATGCAACGTGGTTCGGCGCTCGTAGTGGTGCTCGCGGGTGGCGACAAACGCACGCAGGCTGACGATATCAAGCTGGCCCGTCGTATTGCGACTGATTGGGAGCGTGAATCATGAAAGGCGTGCGAGAAACATTTACCCGTTACGACACGTCCGACTACCTCAAAACCGAAGCCGACATCGCGGCCTATCTCGAAGCCTGCGCCGAGGAAGCGCCCAACGATGCGGCCTTCATGCTTAAGGCCTTGGGCACGGTCGCGCGCGCGCGCAACATGACCCAGCTGGCAGAGGAGACCGGCATGACGCGGGCCGGGCTCTATAAGGCACTTTCGGGCGAGGGCAATCCCAGTCTCGCCAACACGATGAAGGTGGCCAAGGCGTTGGGCTATCGGCTTGCGCTGGTGCCGGATCGAGATTGATTGCAAATGGAAATCCCAGCCAGAGTGCACTTCGTTGGCTTTCAGGTGATGGGTCGCGTCTTCTGTACGGCGACGCGGCCCCATCCACGCGGTAAGTCGGCCGCGATAGACACTTAAAATTCCACTCTATCCCGGGTTTCTAGCGGACTCCTGCCGAGGTAGTGGAGCCTGCTAGCTTGCGCCGATATCTCGAACGGGCAATGTTCGACCCGTTGCAGACATTCGCGCAAGCGTGTCGAATGACGCCTTTGGCAGCGCAAGCTGACCTTGGGCACTTCAGCAGCCACGTGCTCAGGGCTCTGCTTGTCGCGGCTGAGCCGAAGGCACTCGTCGGCAAAAAACCTTGCCAAAAGCTCAAGCGGGCATGCCCATGATTAACCAGCCCAACGTCACATCCTCAATT
>CBAAAD010000240.1:0-5190 GCA_964658785.1 uncultured Methylobacterium sp. | reverse complement strand
TTCCTTGGTAAAGGGATTGATGCCTTTACGCTTGGCCTTGGCAGGTACGTGGACAGCGGAAATCTTCAGCAGGCCAGGCAGCGTGAACGAGCCGGCGCCCTTCTTGTGCACGGAGCCGGCAACAGCTCCCTCAAGCGCCGCCAGCACCGCGCGCACATCTTTCGGCACAACACCGCTGGATTCCGCGATGTGGGCAACCAGGGACGTCTTGTTCAAGACCTCCTTGATGGGCTTGTGAGCGGCCGCTGGTGACGCGCTCTTGGCCGCGGCTTTTGCGGGTACAGCTTTTTTAGCTTTTGCCATGTGATTTCCCCGGAATTTGGTAGTTCGATGAGCCACTTTTGCGGCTAGCGCAATGTAGGACAACTTGGGTGGATTTCCAAACGGATAAAACGCCTTAAAGCGCTCAGCGCCCTAGAGTTTGTCGGTCGGAACAGGAAGATTAGCTGACACAGGGGCCAAGAAGCGAGCCGGTGCACGATCGATCCACTTTCCCGGCCTGGTCAGAGTGCCGCGGCCGAGGTTTCGACGGCCGTTTTTCGCCGCAGCAACTGGCCCTGTGGAGTGCACCCGTTGCGACACGGCACCGACGCTGCAAGCGCGACGGGGATGGGCGTCACAACGCAAGGCCCAGCGAGTTTCCATATCCATCCGATACCGATGAGCTGATGGCGGAACCTGCAGGCATCGAAGCCCAACCGGGCGTCGGACTGTATTGAACGACGCATCGATGGCAAAATTGCGTGTCAGGTACCGGATACGCCGGTGACCGGGATCTACTGTCGTCACGATTCAGCGCGACCTCCCTCCACCGCCGCGGCGGCGCCGGCAGACCTTTGGAATGCTGCTGCTGCCTGTTGCGGTGCTTGTTGCCACTCTCTTTATCCAAGTTTCCAAAGGACACCCATGACCAGTCATATCAGCAACGTCAGGCCCGCCTGGGATCAGGTCCTGGTCGACATCGTCGACTACGCTCTCGACTACACCGTCAACTCCACGCTGGCCTACGACACGGCGCGCAACATCCTCATCGACACGCTCGGCTGTGGCCTGGAAGCGCTCGAGTATCCGGCCTGCACCAAACTGCTCGGGCCGATCGTTCCCGGCACCACGGTGCCGAACGGCGCCAAGGTGCCCGGCACGCAGTTCCAGCTCGATCCGATCCAGGCGGCATTCAACATCGGCGCGATGATTCGCTGGCTGGATTTCAACGACACGTGGCTGGCGGCCGAATGGGGCCACCCGTCGGACAACCTCGGCGGGATTCTCGCCGTGGCCGACTGGATCAGCCGCAACAACATCGCCGCCGGCAAGCCGCCGCTGCTGATGCGCGATGTGCTCACCGGCATCGTCAAGGCGCATGAAATCCAGGGTGTGATTGCGCTGGAAAACTCCTTCAACCGCGTCGGCCTTGATCACGTGGTGCTGGTCAAGGTGGCCTCGACCGCGGTGGTATCGAGCCTGCTCGGCCTGACGCGCGAAGAAACCCTGGCCGCCGTGTCGCTGGCCTGGGTCGATGGTCAGAGCCTGCGTACGTACCGCCACGCGCCGAACGCCGGCAGCCGCAAGAGCTGGGCGGCCGGTGATGCCACCAGCCGCGCCGTGCGTCTGGCGCTGATCGCCAAGACCGGCGAAATGGGTTATCCCTCGGTGCTGACCGCGCCGACCTGGGGCTTTTACGATGTGCTGTTCAAGGGCAAGCCGTTCGCCTTCCAGCGCCCCTACGGCAGCTACGTGTCGGAAAACGTGCTGTTCAAGATCAGCTTTCCAGCCGAGTTCCACAGCCAGACCGCGGTGGAAGCGGCGGTCACCCTGCACGGCCAGCTGAAGGCGGCGGGCAAGACGATCGACGACATCAAGAAGATCACCATCCGCACGCACGAAGCCTGCATCCGCATCATCGACAAGAAAGGCCCGTTGAACAATCCGGCCGATCGCGATCACTGCATCCAGTACATGGTGGCCGTGCCGCTGATTTCCGGCAACCTCACCGCCAGCGATTATGAGGACGGCGTCGCCGCCGACCCGCGCATCGACGTGCTGCGTGACAAGATCGACTGCGTGGAAGACGTGCAGTTCACCAAGGACTACCACGACCCCGACAAGCGCAGCATCGCCAATGCGCTGACGGTCGAATTCAACGACGGCAGCACGCTGGACGAAGTCGTGGTCGAGTACCCGATCGGCCATCGCCGCCGCCGCGCCGACGGCATTCCCCTGCTGGAGAAGAAATTCCGCATCAACCTAGCGCGGCGCTTTCCGGCCAAGCAGCAGAAGGCCATTCTGGACGTGTCGCTCGACCAGAAAAAACTCGAAGCACTGCCGGTCAACGAGTACATGGATCTTTACGTCATCTAAGACGATGCTTTCGGCGTTTCATTAGCAAGAACGCACGCAAGAAAGAAAACTCCCGATGAAAGTCGGGAGTTTTTTATTGCCCGGATATTCCAGGCGGGCTTGCAACCCGATCACCCGTAACGGGGTGCACCGTGAAACCAGGTTCAACCGAGCCCGACAAGCGAACTACGCCACTGGCGTCATTCGCGCATGGCGCGAAAACGAAGGCGCCGAAAATGCCTGCATGGCGGATTCAACCGGATCATGCGTGGGGTAGACTCGGGCACCCCTCCGACAAAATGCCCCGATGGCAAAAACTTCTCTCTACATCAAACGCACGCGAAGCCTTGCTGACGAGGTGGTCCAACTTCTGTCGGACAGGATTTATTCCGGTGAGTTTGCTTCGGGCGACAAGCTGCCAACCGAGTCGGCCATCATGGAGATGACTGGCGTCAGCCGCACGGTCGTTCGTGAAGCGCTGTCTCGCCTGCAGGCATCCAACCTGGTGGAGACTCGCCACGGCATCGGCACGTTTGTACTCGATGCGTCCGCGAAAAGCGTGCTGCAGGTTAGCCAGGTCAACTTGCCCACGTTGCGCGACGTGGTGTCCATCATGGAAGTCAGGCTCAGCCTTGAAACCGAAGCCGCGGGTCTGGCGGCGCTGCGCCGCACCGATGAGCATCTGGCGGTCATGCAGCAATCGCTGCATGCGTTCAAGACCGCAATAGGCAAGCCCGGCGACAGTGCGGTCAATCCGGATATGGCTTTCCACGAAGAAATAGCCAAGGCCACCGGCAATCACTACTTCGTCGACATGCTGCATCAGCTGGGTCAGGCGATCATTCCTCGCACCCGTATCAACGTGGTACCCGATGATGCGGAAAAGACGGCCAGCTATCTGCGCAAGGTCAATCGAGAGCACGAACGTATTCTCGCGGCCATTCGTCAACAGGATGCCGAGGCCGCGCGCGCCGCGATGCGCGATCATCTGAGCAAAAGCCGTTCACGGCTGCAGCGCATCCTGCAGCAAAACGAACCCTCCATTTAACCCGTTGCATCGAGGGCGATTGTCCGCGCGGATCATAAGTTATACGATGACTGATAACCTACGGCGAGAAGGCGTCCCCGACGTCCATCAGCCCGCTCACATTAAAGGTCTCCGATATGACGCTCACGCCCAAAGAACTTCAGAAAACCATCTCCAGCGGCCTGCTCTCCTTTCCGGTGACCGACTTTGATGCACAGGGCGATTTTCGTGCGGATACCTACGCCCGGCGGCTGGAATGGCTGGCCCCGTATGGCGCCACGGCCCTGTTTGCGGCCGGTGGCACGGGCGAGTTTTTTTCGCTCATGCTGGAAGAGTTCGGCGAAATCATCCGCGTCGCGGTGCAAGGCGCCGGCGGCAAGGTACCGATTCTCGCCGGCGCCGGCGGCCCCACCCGCACCGCCATTGCCTTTGCCAGGGAAGCAGAGCGCCATGGAGCCGAGGGCCTTTTGCTGCTTCCACACTATCTCACCGAAGCCAGCCAGGAGGGCCTCGCAGCCCATGTCGAGGAAGTCTGCCGCTCGACCAAACTCGGGGTCATCGTTTACAACCGGGCCAACGCGCGATACAGCGCTGATACTGTCGCCCGGCTTGCCGATCGCAATGAAAACCTGATCGGCTTCAAGGACGGCGTCGGCGATATCGAACCGATGGTTACCGTGCGTCGCAAACTTGGCGACCGCCTGGCTTATCTCGGCGGTCTGCCAACGGCAGAAGTGTATGCGGGCGCTTACAAGGCGATGGGAGTGCCGGTGTATTCCTCGGCCGTGTTCAACTTTATCCCGAAAACCGCGATGGATTTTTACCACGCCATCGCGACCGACGATCACGTAACGGTGAATGATCTGCTGGATCGTTTCTTTATGCCCTACCTTGCTATCCGCAACCGCTGCGCCGGCTACGGCGTGAGCATCATCAAGGCCGGCTGCAAGCTGGTCGGCCGCGACGCAGGCCCGGTTCGCACGCCGCTCACCGATCTGCACCCCGATGAGCTGGAAAGTCTCGATGCACTGATCAAGCTGCTGGGGCCTCAGTAAACGTGGTCACCATGCACATCACCGGCGAGCTGCTGATCGGCCGGCAGGCTGTGACTGGAAACGCTTCGGCGCTGCGCGGCATCGATCCGGTTACCGGCCATGAGCTGGAGCCGAGCTTTACGGTAGCCAGTACAGAGCAGGTAAACCGGGCCTGTGCCCTGGCCGAACAGGCGTTTGGCGCCTATCGTCTGACATCGCTGCACGAGCGCGCCGTTTTCCTCGAGGCGATAGCCGAGGAAATCGTCGCGCTTGGCGATACGCTGACTCAGCGTGCAAGCCTGGAATCGGGCCTCCCTCTTCCGCGTGAAACCGGCGAGCGCGACCGCACCGCAAATCAGCTGCGCCTTTTTGCCAGCACGCTGCGTGCGGGCCGCTATCTCGATCCACGCATCGATCCGGCGCAGCCGGAGCGCCAGCCGATGCCGCGACCGGATTTACGTCAGCAGCGCATGCCGCTCGGGCCGGTGGTGGTGTTTGGCGCCAGCAATTTTCCGCTGGCCTTTTCAGTCGCCGGCGGTGACACGGCGTCAGCGCTGGCCGCCGGTTGTCCGGTGATTGTCAAAGCCCACCCCGCACATCCGGGCACGAGCGAACTGGTCGGTCGCGCGATCCAGCGCGCGGCAGAAAAAACCGGCATGCCCGATGGCGTATTTTCATTGCTTCACGGCGTTGGCGTGGATTTGGGTGGCCAATTGGTTTCGCACCCGGCCATCAAGGCCGTAGGCTTTACCGGTTCTCGTCACGGTGGCCTGGCGCTGATTCGCCTCGCTG
>CBAAAD010000239.1:0-5220 GCA_964658785.1 uncultured Methylobacterium sp. | reverse complement strand
GCCGCTGAGCCTGTGGTTTTTCGGCGAAGCGTCACTGGTGGGCGCGCTGTCCAACCTGCTGGCGGTGCCGATCATCAGCTTCGTCATCGTGCCGTGCGCGCTGGCCGGCGTGCTGGCGATGGCGGTTTGCCCGCCGCTTGCCGCGCCGGTGCTGTGGCTCGCCGCGCACCTGGCGCACGCGCAGTGGTGGCTATTGGAAAAGATGGCGAGCTGGCCCGGCGCGCACTGGTATCTGCCCACCGTTCAACCGTGGGCGCTGCTGCTGGCGGTGCTGGGCGCATTCTGGCTGTTCCTGCCCCGTGGTGTGCCGATGCGCTGGCTTGGCGCGCTGCTGTTTCTGCCGCTGCTGCTGCCGCCGCGGGAATTGCCGGCAGAAGGTGCGTTTCAGGCCTGGGTGCTCGACGTAGGGCAGGGCCTGTCGGTGCTGGTGCGCACGCGCGAGCACGTGCTGGTGTACGACACCGGTGCGCGCTATCCCTCGGGTTTCGACCTGGGCGAATCGACCGTGCTGCCGTCGATGCACGCGCTGGGCATGAACCGGCTGGACATGCTGATGATCAGCCACGGCGATAACGATCACGCCGGCGGCGCGCAGTCCGTCGCCGACGCCTTTCCCGACGCGCCGCGCTTCGCCGGCGAGCCCGATCGCATGACGCTGCCGATGCTGCCATGCGCGGCCGGGCAGTCGTGGCAATGGGATGGCGTGAGTTTCCGCGTTTTGAATCCCGCCGTCGACCAGACCATCGCAGCGAGCTCCAACGCAGGCAACGACAAAAAGTCGGCCAAGAACAACGATCGCTCCTGCGTGCTGCTGGTCGAAGGCCGCGGTGGCCGTCTGCTGCTGACCGGCGACATCAGCGTCAGGGAAGAGCCGCAGGTGCTTGCCGCGATGGATCGGGGCGTGCCGCCGGTGATGCTCGTGCCACACCATGGCAGCAGCGGCTCATCCAGCAAGGGTTTTATCGCCGGCATCAAGCCGTCGTTGGCCGTCGTGTCGGCGGGCTGGCGCAATCGCTTTGGTCATCCCCGGCCGGACACGCTGGCGCGCTATGCGGCGGCGAGCGTGCCGGTATTCAACACGGCCGAGCAGGGTGCGATTCCGCTGGATTTTCCGGCGGATGGGCTTGCGCGTCGCGGCCAGGGCTGGCGCTTTCGCGAAACGCGCTACTGGCGCGAGTAAACAGCGAGCAACGCATCGCCTGCTCAGACGCGCGGTCAAGCGAGGCGCGCGCCGCAGGATGCCGAGCACGCCGCAGTCGCTGCGAGCGACACTGCTATCATGCGCGTTCATCAAATCGTTGCCATGATGGGGTCGGAACGTGCTGGAAATTCTTTTAGCTGGCGGCTGGGCGATGGTGCCCATCCTTGTGTGTTCGGCCATTGCCCTGGCGATCGTGCTGGAGCGCTGCTGGACCCTGCGCCGCAGCGCAGTGCTGCCGCCGGGCCTCGGTGACGAAGTGCGCGAGTGGGCGCGTTCGGGCCAGCTCGATCCGGCACATATCGACACGCTCGCCGCCGGTTCGCCGCTGGGTGAGCTGCTGGCCTCCGCGCTGGCCGTGCGCAACCGCTCGCGCGAGCTGATCAAGGAGCGCATCGAGGACACCGGCCGGCACGTGGTGCACCGGATGGAGCGCTACCTCAACACGCTGGGCACCATCGCGCTGATCGGTCCCCTGCTGGGCCTTTTTGGCACGGTGATCGGCCTGATCCGCATGTTCATGCAGGTGATGGCCGGCGGTATTGGCGATCCGGCCAAGATGGCCGGTGGCATCGGCGAAGCGCTGATCTGCACGGCGTCCGGCCTCACCGTGGCGATTCCCGCCTACGTGCTGCATCGCTATTTCCGATCGCGCGTGGCGGGTTACTGCGTGCAGATGGAAAAACAGGCCACCGCGCTGCTCGACGATCTGACGCTCACCGCGATTCCTGCGGCTGCGCCCCGCGTGCGCCGCAGCCCGGCGCCCGCCGCGCCGAGCGACAGCTGAGTACGCCCCCGATGCGTATCGGTAACGACCGCCGCCAGGACGATTTCGAGATCAACGTGATTCCGTTGATCGACGTGCTGCTGACACTGCTGATGTTTTTCGTGCTCACCAGCACCTTCGTGCAGCACACGCATCTGCAGGTGACGCTGCCCAGGGCCAGCTCGCAGGATCACGACGCCAGCGCGCCCGCGCTCACCATCGTGGTCGACCGCGACGGCAAGTTTTATGTGGGCAGCGACGAAGTGATGGGCGAGGGCATCGAGCCGCTGAAGCAGACCATCGCGCGCATCGCCGGCACCGACCGCGATCGCCAGGTCACCATTCGCGCCGACGGCGTGACCGCGCATCAGAACGTGGTCACCGCGATGGATGCGCTGGGCCAGCTGGGCTTTACCAAGCTGTCGATCGCTACGACGCCGACGCAGGACACTCGTACTCCGTGAGCACCACCGCCAAGCCGAATGCCAGCACCTGGCAGACCTACAAGCGCCTGCTTTCCTATACCCGGGCCTACTGGCCGGTCATCATCGTCACCGTGCTCGGCATGGCGACGGATGCGGCGTGCATGGGCCTCTTTGCCGCGCTGATGAAAACGATCGTCGACAAACTCTTCGTCGCACACGACCCGTATTACATCTTCTGGATGCCGATCTGGATATTGAGCATCTTCGCCCTGCGCGGCGTGGGTACCTACGTTGGCGACTACGGCATGGCCTATATCGGTCGCAACGTGGTGCAGGTGCTGCGCACGGAGGTGTTTGATGCCTACCTGCGCATGACCGCGGCCTTCTTTGGTCGCGAAGGCACCGGCAACCTGATTGCGCGCATCACTTATACGTCGGAGCAGGTGGCCCAGGCGGCCACCGATGCCGCAAAGGTGGCCGTCGTCGACAGCCTCTCGATTCTTTTTTACATCCTGGTGATGCTGCACTACAGCCCGTACCTCACGTTGTCACTGGTGTTGATGGTGCCGACCGTGGCGGTTGTGGCAACCATCGTGAGCCGTCGTTATCGGCGTATCAGCCGGAGTATTCAGGGCATGATGGGGTCGGTCACAGGTACGGTGGAGGAAGCCGTCAGTGGCCATCGCGAAGTCCGCATCTACGGTGGCCAGACGTATGAAAGCGAGCGTTTCTACACGGCAGCCGCCCGCACGCGCCGGCTGAATCTCAAGGTTGCCTCGACCAGCGGCATCTCCAGTTCGCTGGTGCAGCTGCTGGCGGCGATCGCGCTGGCGACGATCATCTACCTGGCGACGCGGCCGGCGATGCTGCAGACGATGACGCCGGGTACTTTTCTTGCCGTGCTCTCGGCCATGGGTGCGATTCTGCCGTCGCTGAAGCGTCTGACCAATATCCAGTCCAACATCCAGCGTGGCATGGCCGCTGCAGAAGACCTGTTTGAAGTGCTCGATACGCCGCCGGAAGAAGATCTTGGCCAGCGCGTCGTCGAGCGCAGCCGGGGCGATATCCATATCCGGGCCGTGTCGCATATCTATCCCAAGGCGAGCGAACCTGCGCTGCGTGATGTCGAGCTTCACTGCGCTCCGGCAACCGTGACCGCCCTGGTCGGACGTTCGGGCAGCGGCAAAAGCACCCTGGTCAGCCTGCTGCCGCGCTTTTACGAGCCGGAAGCCGGCGGCATCGAACTGGACGGATACGATATTCGAGACTACACGCTGGCTTCCCTGCGCAAGCAGATCGCCTGGGTGGGTCAGAACGTGGTGCTGTTCGACGACACGATCGCCCGCAATATCGCGTACGGCGAGCTGGAGGGCGCCAGCGAGGCCGACATCATCGCGGCAGCCGAAGCGGCCAACGCGATGGAGTTCATCAGCCGACTGCCGCAAGGTCTGCACAGCATGGTGGGTGAGCACGGTGGGCAGCTTTCCGGTGGCCAGCGCCAGCGCATAGCCATTGCCCGCGCCATTCTCAAGAACGCGCCGATCCTGGTGCTGGACGAGGCCACCAGCGCGCTCGATACCGAGTCCGAGCGGCTGATCCAGCAGGCGCTGCAGCGTCTGATGAAGGACCGTACCACCGTCGTGATCGCCCATCGGCTGTCGACGATCGAGCACGCCGATCAGATCGCGGTGATGGACCAGGGCCGCATCGTCGAGCGCGGCACGCACGCGGAGTTGATCGCCCTGGGCGGCCATTACGCGGCGCTGCATCGCATGCAGTTCCACGATCGGGCGACTGATGCGGTCGGCGAACCGGTCGGCCAGCCCCTGGGCATCTGAGGCTTGGCATGGCGCTGATCGACACGCTCGAATCAGCCTGGTACGGCGGCGGTCGCGCACCGTGGTGGACGAGCCCGCTGTCGATTTTTTACGGTGCCGCGATTGCCTTGCGCCGCGCGCTCTATCGAGCCGGCGCGCTGCGCAGCGTCGCGTTGCCGGTGCCAGTCCTCGTGATCGGCAACCTCAGCGTCGGTGGCACCGGCAAGACGCCGTTGACGATTGCCGTCGTCGACGCGTTGCGCAAGCGCGGCTTCCGGCCGGGTGTGGTGAGCCGCGGCTACGGCGGCACGCAGCGTGAGCCGCTGCTGCTCGGATCAGCGCCTGATCCTTCCTTGGTCGGCGACGAGCCGTGCCTGATTCACGCCAGCGGCGCGCCGGTAGCGGTGGGGCGTGATCGGCCCGCAGCGGCGCGGCTGCTGCTCGACGCGGGCTGCGATGTGGTGATCGCCGATGACGGCCTGCAGCATTACCGCCTGGCGCGCGACGTGGAAATCTGCGTGATCGACGGCGTGCGTCGTTTCGGCAATCGACGGCTGTTGCCGGCCGGTCCCTTGCGCGAACCGATGCGTCGGCTGCAGCGAGTGGATCTTCGCGTCTGCAACGGCGGCGACGCGGCCGACGGCGAATACGCGATGCGGCTCGTGGGCGGTCTGGTCGTGTCGCTGGTCGGCGTTCGGCGTGAGTCGCTTCAGGCCTTCGCCGGTTTGCGCGTGCACGCGGTGGCGGCCATCGGAAATCCGCAGCGTTTCTTCGATAGCCTGCGCGGCGCGGGTATCGAGGTGATCGAGCACGCGTTCGCCGACCACCATCGCTTCGCCCCGGCCGATCTGGACTTTGCGGACGATCTGCCGCTGCTGATGACCGACCAGGACGCCGTCAAATGCCGCAGTTTCGCGCAGCCGCACTGGTGGCGCGTGCCGGTGCGTGCCGAACTGCCGGACGCTTTTTACGCGGCGCTGGTCGAGCGAATGGGTCGAGTGCAGAGCGAACGCC
>CBAAAD010000238.1:0-5221 GCA_964658785.1 uncultured Methylobacterium sp. | reverse complement strand
CTCGAATCCATCAGCATGGCGGTTGTGTTGTCAGACAGCTCGATAAACTCAAGGAGATCCTGCTGCAGGTGACTGTTGAGCTGGTTGGTTACCAGCAGAGGAATACGCAGCTTATCGGTGGTGTCGATGCTGACGATGTTTTCCAGCGCGTCGACCACAAGGCCATATTTGTGCCCGCCGTGTTCGACGATGAGGATTTTGCTGTTGGCGAGGTTCTCCGCCTCGTCCATGCTGTAATGGATCCGAAGGTCGACAACCATGATCAGTGCCTGCCTAAGGTTCAATACGCCGCGAACGTAGGGTGGAGCACCCGGCGGGCGCAATAGCGTCGGGTCGTAATCGACTACCTCGCGAAGCTGTTCAATACGCAGACCCATGAGTCGATCAAGCCGAAACGTTATCCAGGTCTCACGTATGCGTTGGCGCCGATTTTCGACTTCACGCTGCTCGCTGTCTGCCACCAGATATAGATCATGGTGGCCCTGAATGATGTCCGTGATGGATGGGATCGTCAGTAGAGAAGGCACGTTGACCATCAAGAGGTCGTCCATGCCGGAATCGGGACAACTGATGCAGCCGGCGAATAAGCCCACCTCGCCTTGGATAGTTGGCATCGACAGAAGCTGCGTATCAAGGTAAGCAACGATGCTGCCGACGTTATCGACCAGCAGCCCGAGGTAACCATCACCCTTGCGCAGTACAAGCACACGGCGTGGATCTTCTCCATCCTCTTCGTTCGTCGGTTCGGCGCTGTGACTTTTCAGCCCAAGAAAGCAGGCGAAGTCGACAACTGGCACGGGGCGACCGCGCAGTTCCAGCCATCCCAGGCAGCGCTCGTTGCCGAGTACTGAATGCTCCAGTTCCGGCAGTCGAATAATTTCTTGGATCGCCTTCATCGGCACCGCCATCCGCCGACCGCCGCTCTGAAAAGATATCGCCTTGTGACGGTTACCGTGTGTGATTCGCCGTTGGCGAGCTTGCTGTAACACATCGGGATTAAGTAATTGCGGTAAGCCCGGCAGACGCGACAATGCGGAGGCGGACAAGACCTGCAGAATACGATCGTCGAGGAGAAAAGCGCTTTCGATCAGGACCAACGATTCGCTGTCATGGCGCAATGGCACCACCTCGCTCATCGCCAGTTTCAACATTTCACCGGTGCGATCAAACAGCAAGCCCAGGCGCGCCTGGCCAGAAGTGACCAAAGCGATCCGCGCCTCACTATTGTCCGTGCAGTCAGGCAAACCAAGGAAGCGACCCAAGTGCACGATGGGGATCAACATGCCACGCAGATTGAACAGCCCTAGCACATGCGTCGGGGCGCGAGGTATCTTGACGATCGCGTCGGGAAAGGTCACGACTTCCTGCAACGCATCGATAGGCAGCGCCAGCTCGAATTCGCCCAAATGAAACGAGCCATATAGCTTGACCGTGTTTGGAGCTGCGGGCGTGTCTGGGAGAGCCGGACGGTCCATAGCGGGTTCCTTTAATTGATGCGTTCGAAGGTACGCACGACATACTGCTGCGTGTCGCAGTGGATGCTCAGCTGACGACCACTGATGCCACCGATTTCGGTATGCACTACACGGATCCCCGCGTTCGCCAGCAGCCGCTGCGCCATGTCCGTGTTCTGCTCTCCGATCAATCCGTTGAGAGATTGCCGGCGGTGGTACACCATGCAAGCGCCGCCGGCCACGATGGCTTCGAGCTGGTGATAATGAGAAGGTGCAGCACCGATAAGCTGTAATAGCGAAGGCACGGCGTCCGTCACATATTTTGCTGATGGTTGCGCCGCTCGCGTCTGAGAATGCGGCAGCAGGCAGTGTGCCAGGGCGCACAGGTTGCGCTCCCGCCACAGAATACCAATGCCCACGCACGAGCCGAGCGTACTGCGCAACACCTGCGGCGCGCTGCCGATTCGCACTTCGCACATTTTCACGTGGATATCGTTCCCATTCACGCCGCGGTTCGCTCGTTTTGGTAGATCAACGGCTGTTGGTATTTAAAGCCGGTGCGGATACGGTTGAGGGATTCCGATTCGCCCACGATGAGTACCGCGCCTGCGGCCATCGATAGCCTGACATTCTCCAGTACCGCTTCCTGTCCGGCCCCGTCAAAATAGATAAGTACGTTACGCAGCAAGACCAGATCGAAGCGCGAAGGATCGGCGAGGCTCTGATAAAGATTATGCCGGCGGAAGCTGACGTGGGTCCGCAATGAAGGGGCAACGCAGTACCCCGTGCCGTCACTGTGGAAGTACTTTTCCAGCATCGCTGGCCGAGCTTTTTTCAGACCATCCACGTTACGGCCGAAGTAGTTTCCCAAGGTGCCCACGTCGAGTACGCGTTGAGCAATGTCAGTGGCGAGGATGCGGTACTTGAAGTCGGGATGCTTCTCGTGAAACTCTTCAAACAGCATCGCTGCCGAATAGGCTTCCTCGCCGGTGGACGCGGCAGCAGACCACATCTGCAGTGTCAGGCCCGCATGGGCGGCGTGCCATGCGGGCAAAAATTCTTGCCAGAGGTAATTCCAGATTCTCGGCGTACGAAAAAACGAGGTCTCGTTCGTCGTAACCAGGTCTATGAAGTGCCCTACTTCGTCGGCCGAACTGTCCAGCACCGCCAGGTAATCGCCGTAGCTGGACAGTGACAAGGCCTGCAGTCGTCGTCGTAGCCTTCCGTGCAGAAGCGTCCACTTCCGATCGGCCATGTCGATGCCCGTGTGCCGCCGCACCTGTGCAAACAATGCCCGTCGAGTGTCCATGTCCACCGAAGCTTCTATAGCCAGCATGATCTGCTCCGTCAATTCTCGAAGTGATTGACGGTGGTGCTCAATTCACCCGCACCTTCCATCAGATTTCCACACGCACGGGCGATGTTGTCGCAGGTAGCGGCGGTCCTTTCGGTCTCTTCGGCAATCTGCTGTACCGCCGTCGCCACCTCACGGGCAGCCACTGCCTGTTCGTCGGCGCCGCACGAAATTTCCGCCATCGCTTGCGTGGTGCGAGCAACGCCGAAGACGATCTTGTCGAATGCCTCGGCCGCCTGTCTGGAAATTTCGCCGCCTTGCGTGACGCGCTTGACCGATTCGTTGATCAACGTGGAAATCTCCTTCGCCGCCTTTGACGAACGCTCGGCCAGCTTGCGCACCTCATCGGCAACGACAGAAAAGCCCAGCCCGTGTTCGCCCGCGCGGGCCGCCTCGATAGCTGCGTTGAAAGCGAGAAGATTGGTCTGACTGGCGATCTCGCTGATCACCTTGATGATCTCGCCGATGTCCTCGGAGGACTTGTTGATCAGCGTCATGGACTCGATGGACTTGTCAATCGCCTTGGCGCCGCGCTCAGCCTCCTGCTGCGTATCCTTGGCCAGCTGGTCCGCCCCCCGTGCGTTACTGGCGATGGAGTTGATCGAAGCGGTTAGTTCTTCAATGGTCGCATTCATCTCCTCGACCGTAGCCCCCAGAAGCTGCGCGCCACTGGCCATGGAATTGGACTGCTCGGCGATTTCAGTCGATGCGAGGGCGAATTCGCCAGCACGGCGTCTGACCAGATCCTCCAGTTCTCCCTGAGCGGTGATATCCGAAGCGAACTTGACAACCTTCTGCAGAACCCCATCGCCGTCAAACATGGGGTTGTAGCTGGCATGCAGCAAGATCGGCCGGCCCCCCTTCCCTAGACGACGATAGCGGCCAGAGTCGAAAACGCCGCTGCGTAGTCTGTCCCAAAAAGCAGCGTACTCGGGGCTCGCCGCGTAGTCCTTATCGCAGAGCATGCGGTGATGCTGACCAACAATTTCATCGAGCCTGTAGCCAACTGCCGCCAGAAAGTTCTGGTTAGCCGTAAGCACGTTGCCATCGAGATCGAACTCGACCATCGCCTGCGACTTGTCCAGCGCGGCCATTTTGCTATGGACTTCCGCCGCTGCATTTCGCGACGCGGTGATATCGGTCGCAAATTTAATCACCTTGTACGGCACGCCTTCGCTGTCTAGCACGGGGTTATACGAGGCGTTGAGCCACACCACCTCACCGTCTGCCGTGATGCGCTTGTACTCACCCCTTTCGAAATTACCGTTGGCCAGTCGCGCCCAGAACTTTGTGTAATCGGCGCTGGCGGCATAGGCCGGATCGCACAGCATGCGATGATGTTTTCCACGGACAGCTTCGAGCGTATAGCCGAGTATGTCCAGGAAGTTTTCGTTCGCATCGATAATGTCACCATTCATATCGAATTCGACCACCGCCTGGACCCGATGAAGTGCGTCGTTGAAGGCGGACATTTCCTTCATGTCCAACGACGGATCACGTATTTCTTTATTCATGGCATTTCCTTTAAACCGATGTGTTTTGATGTGTTTGGGGCCCTGAACATGGCCTATGAGATAAATGCATCCATGTCGAGATGCGCCCACGCCGCTCGATCCTCGCGTGCAACGATGTGGTCGTCGCAATCGTTTTGCGCTAAATCGAGGGTTATTCCGTGCACGTAACTACGCGTGCGAATGGAATACACCACACGTACGCACGGTTTCACCGCCGACGCCGACGCCAGCTGCGGTCGTTTGATCACGATGGCTAAACGCTGGGACGCCAGCCTGACCAGGGATCCGATGGGGTAAACACCGATCGTGCGAACGAATGCCTTGAAAAGCACGGGATCGAAATGCCCCGTCCAACCCGCCATACGGTGCAACGCGTCGGCGGGATCCCAGCCTTTTTTGTAAATTCGGTCGCTCGTTACCGCGTCGTAGACGTCGCAGATCGAGACCATTCGCGCAAGCATGGGGATATCCTCGCCCTTCATCCGGTCGGGATAGCCCGAGCCATCGAATTTCTCGTGATGGTGGAGGCAAGCATCCAGGACAGCAGCATCGGTGGCATCTTGCGAATGCAGCATTTCATGGCCCATGGCGGGATGTTCACGCATACAAATCCACTCCGCCTCGCTGAGTTCGGCCGGTTTGTTGAGGATTTCTAGGCTTATCCTGGCCTTACCGAGATCGTGCAAAAGGCCAGCCATACCGCAGCGACCGACCTGCTCTTCGTCGAAGCCCAAGCCTCGTGCGAATGCCATCATCAGGCAGGCGACGGCGACCGAATGCATGTACGTGCAATCGTCGACTGATCGCATTCGCGCCACGCCTAGCAACGCCGAGGGATGACGGGTAAGCGTCAGCGACATGTCGCTGACAAGTTGCGTCGCTGTCCGCATATCGACCGT
>CBAAAD010000237.1:0-5223 GCA_964658785.1 uncultured Methylobacterium sp. | reverse complement strand
CGAGGTGGCCGTGGGCGACAGCGTCGTTATCGCTCCGCCGCCGGACTTGCGCGACGGGGCGGACGTCCAGATCAAACCGGCATCACCGTAGTTCCATCGCGCAGGCCGCTCTTCGCGAACGGCAGCAGAAAACACATCAGCACGCATCGGGAGAACCAGCATGAGCACATTGATTGACATCAGGGATCTGGCCAAGGTCTACGAGCGCGGCAAGCAGAAAGTCGAAGTGCTGCACCACGTCAACCTGGCGATTGCCGAAGGCGACTTTCTGGCCCTGATGGGGCCATCGGGTTCCGGCAAGACGACCCTGCTCAATCTGATCGGCGGGCTGGATACGCCGACTGCGGGCAGCATTACGGTCGGCGGCCAGCGCATCGATCAGCTCGGCGGCGGCGCGCTGGCAAGGTGGCGCGCGTCCAACGTGGGCTTCGTGTTCCAGTTCTACAACCTGATGCCGATGCTGTCGGCGCAGCGCAATGTCGAGCTGCCACTCTTGCTGACCAAGCTGTCTGGCGCGCAGCGACGCAAGAACGCGGCCATCGCTCTGCAGCTGGTCGGCCTGGCGGACCGCGGTACGCACAAGCCGAGCGAACTGTCCGGCGGTCAGCAGCAGCGCGTGGCCATCGCCCGCGCCATCGTTTCCGACCCGACGCTGCTGGTGTGCGACGAACCCACCGGCGATCTGGATCGCCAGTCGGCCGAAGACGTGCTGGGACTTTTGCAGCAGCTCAACCGCGAACACGGCAAGACCATCGTGATGGTCACGCACGATCCGAAGGCCGCCGAATACGCCAGCCATACCCTGCATCTGGACAAGGGCACGCTCGTTACGCCCGCGATGGCATGAGGAGACGACGATGAAATACCTTCATCTGATCTGGGCCGCGCTGTTCCGGCGCAAGACCCGCACGATACTGACGTTGGTGTCGATCATCACCGCGTTTCTGCTGTTCGGCATGCTTGACGCGGTGCGTACCGCGTTCGACAGCGGCAGCAAGAGTCTGGTCGGCGTGGATCGACTGATCACCTCGTCGCGCTATTCCATCATCCAGTCGCTGCCGCAGGCCCTGCAGTCGCGGATATCGGGTATTTCGGGCGTGCGCGATGTGGCCTATGCCAACTGGTTCGGCGGCATTTATCAGGACCCGAAGAATTTTGTTTTCAGTTACGCCGTGAGTCCCAACTATCTGGACGTCTATCCGGAAATTCATCTGACGCCGGAACAGCGCAAGGCCTTCGACAGCTCGCGCACGGGCGTGGTGATCGGGCCGACGCTGGCGAAAAAATACGGCTGGAAAGTGGGCGACAAGATTCCGCTGCAGTCCACCATCTTTCCGCAGAAAAACGGCGACAAGACCTGGGCCTTCGACATCGTCGGCGTCTATTCGGTCGATGCCGATGCGGCCAACGGCATGGATCAGCTTTTCCTGCTGCACTGGAAATACTTCGACGAGGCCAGCTTGTACACCCGTCATGAAATGGGCTGGTATATCGATCGGCTGCAGGACGCGTCGCAAGGCGATCGCGTATCGAAAGCTATCGATGCGCTTTCGGAAAACTCCGACCACGAAACCAAGACGCAGACCGAGCAGGCGTTCAGCGCCTCGTTCGCCAAGCAGCTCGGCGATATCGGGCTGATCGTCAGCGCCATCATGGGCGCGGTGTTTTTCACCCTGATTCTGCTGACCGCCAACACCATGACGCAGGCGGTGCGCGAGCGGACCTCCGAGCTGGCCGTGCTGAAGACGATTGGTTTCTCCAGCAACAGCGTGCTGGCGATGGTGCTGGCCGAATCGGTGATGCTGCTGGTGCTCGGCGGCGTCATCGGGCTGAGCCTGGCCGCGCTGCTGGCGCCGATCGTCAGCAAGGGCAGTGGCGGCATGCTCAATCTGCCAACGGTCGGTGGCGCCAGCTGGGCGATGGGCTTGGCGCTGATGGTCATCATCGGCCTGGTGGTCGGCGCGCTGCCGGCGATCCGCGCCATGCGCCTGAATATTGTCGATGCCCTGGCGGGCCGCTGAGGAGCTTCCGATCATGCGTAAATTCAAATCGTTTCTCGGCAATCTCGGTCTGCTGGTGCTGCTGGCGATCGTGCTGGTGATCTGGGTCCAGCTCACGCCGCTGCTCGTCGGCGTGCTGGCACTGATGCTGATGCTGTGGCTGGTGCTGACGCGGCGCGGACGGCAGACGCTGTCGGTCACCGGCGTGGGCATCAGCACGCTGGGCCAGCGCATAGGTGCATCCTCGGTCATCGTGATCGGCATCGCCGGCGTCGTTGGCGTGCTGGTGGCCATGCTGGCGATGAGCGACGGTTTCGCCGCGACGCTGCAGCAGACCGGCAGCAACGACACGGCCATCGTGCTGCGCGGCGGTTCCAGCGCCGAGCTCAACTCGGTGCTGGAGCGCGACAACGTCAGCGTGATCGAACAGGCGCCGGGTGTGGCGCGTGGATCGAAGGGCGAGCCGGTGGCCTCGGCCGAGTTGTCCGTGGTGGTTAATCTGCCGAAGAAAAGCGACCCCAGCGTCGACGCCAACGTGCAGATTCGCGGCGTGGGCGAGGAGGCCTGGGCGCTGCGACCGAACGTGCGTATGACGCAGGGTCGACGCTTTACGCCGGGCCTGCGCGAGCTGGTAGTTGGACAAGGTGCGCAGCATCAGTTCGCCGGGCTGGAGGTGGGCAAACAGCTTCGGCTGGCCGGCCAGCAGTGGACGGTGGTCGGCGCGTTTGCCTCCGGCGATTCGCACGATTCGGAATTGTGGGGCGACATGCAGACGGTGGCTTCGGCCTATCGTCGCGGCGCCAGCGCGCAGTCGGTGACCGTGCGGCTGGTGTCGCCGCACGCCTTCGACACGTTCAAGGCAGCGCTGGTCAGTGATCCGCGGCTGAAAGTGGACGTGAGTACCACGCGCGAGTACTTCAGCAAGCAGTCCGAGGGCCTGACCAAGGTGATTCGCATCGTCGGCATCACGGTCGGCACGATCATGGCGATCGGGGCGATTTTCGGCGCCCTAAACACCATGTTCGCCGCCGTCTCCACAAGAGCGCGGGAGATCGCCACGCTGCGCGCGATCGGCTTTCGCGGCGTGCCGGTGGTGGTGTCGATTCTGCTGGAGACGATGCTGCTGGCGCTGGTCGGCGGCGCGCTCGGCGGGTTGATTACCTGGCTGATCTTCAACGGTTACACCGCTTCAACCTTGGGTTCGAGCTTCAGCCAGGTCGTGTTCCAGTTCAAGGTGTCGCCGCAGCTGCTGTGGACCGGCATCCAGTGGGCGATGGCGATTGGCTTTGTCGGTGGCGTGTTTCCGGCCGTACGCGCGGCGCGCCTGCCCGTCACCACGGCGCTGCGCGAGCTTTGATGGCAACGCGTCTTGCTTAGGTCCGGCGCTGCCGCGCCAGTGTGATCACGCCGACACCGAGCAGGATGATCGCCATCCCGGCAAGGTCGTACGGACCCACGTGCTCGCCCACCAGCAGGCCGAAGAGCACGGCGACCGGCGGATTGACGTAGGCATAGCTGGTCGCCAGCGCCGGGCGCACGTGCTTGAGCACGTAGAGATACGCGCTGAACGCGATGATGGAGCCGAACACGATCAGGTATACCACCGCCAGGATGGCGTGCACGCTCGGGCGCGCGGGCAGTCGTTCGCCAGCGCTCAGGGCGACGGTGATCAGTGCCACGCTGGCGCACAGCATCTGCGCGGCGGTATTCATCGGGCCCTTGGGCATATCCTGACGTTTGCTCCACACCGAACCCAGCGCCCAGCACATCGCTGCCAGCAGCAGCGCGGCGGCGCCAAGGCGCGAAGCGGACAGCCCGTTGCCGAGATTCAATACCACCACGCCGATAAAACCGATCGCCAGGCCAACGCCCTCGCGCGGCGTCGGCCGTTCGCCGTACAGGCTGGAAAACAGCGCGGCAAACAGCGGCATGCTGGCCACCGCGACCGCAGCGATACCCGAACTCACGCGCTGCTCGGCGAAACAGACCATGCCATTGCCAAAGCCCAGCAACAGCACGCCGGTGATCGCGGCATTGCGCCACTGCCGCCTGCTCGGCGCGGCGACGCCGCGAAGCCGCAAAAAGCCGAACAGCAGCACGCCGGCGATCAGAAAGCGCACGCCGGCCAGCAGGAACGGCGGGTAGCTTTCCAGCGCATAGCGGATCGCCAGATAGGTCGAGCCCCAGATGATGTACAGCGCAAACAGCGACAGTGGAATCAGCAGGCGCGGGTCGTGCGACGACCGCGGGATCTCGACCGCGGCAGGGGCGGAGCTATTGGACATGGTTGCGCGCAAACCAGAAGAGGAATACCGGATTATCCGTGAGCTGCCTGGCCGCGACGAGCGCTTTTGACGGCTTTGTTCGGCGCACGCTTACCAGTCAAGCGTGTCATTGATCGAGGCACGGTCAGAATCGATCAAGCGGCTCGCAGGGATGACTGAAAGGCGAGGCGGTTGTACCAATATTTTCGGGCGACATTACGGGCACTGAGTGGTCCATGTGCCGAACGCCGCGGGCTTAAAACAGTCGCCGGCGGTACTGCCAAAGGCGGAAGCCCTCAGTGCGTGACGGAACGACCGCGCTGCACGACCACGAATTCGCCTTCCAGCACTTCAGGCTTGTGGTTGTGGCCGGCATGGGTCGTGTTCGAGCCCACGCGGGCGCTGCCCTGTTTCCAGTGCCGCAGGGCAAGCAAAACCACGCCGCCGACCAACAGCACGCTGACCACCACCAGTCCGAAAAGCAGCAATACGCCGATCACGGCAACACCGATCAGCAGCGAGAGCGCGCGGGCCAGCGGGTTGCGCGGGTGGCGCATGGAGGGCAGGGAAAAGTGCATGGGTTAAAAATCCGTGTGGTAGATTCACTGGCTAAAACCAGCAAGCGCAACGACTTACGAGCATCACGATGGGGCTAACCCGGCCTCGAGGCAAGTGCCGATGGATACAGTGACTTCTGCCGCTCCCTCATCGGGACAGGCGCTGTGCATGTTGCACGACGTACCCGATGGCGGCGCCGTCGCGTGCGATGCCGTGCTGGCCGAAAGTGAGGAAAACATCATTCTGCTGCGGCAGGGCGAGCAGGTCCGCGTATTGGCGCAGGTGCAAGCCATGATCGACGACGAGGACGACTGGCGCGCTGCTCGCGGCACCAGCGTGATTGCGAGCGAGATGCCGTTCGGCACCCGGGGTGCGGCACCCGTCCAGGTACCCGTCCCCAG
>CBAAAD010000236.1:0-5249 GCA_964658785.1 uncultured Methylobacterium sp. | reverse complement strand
TGCGCGACCGCATCGAGTACCTGCCCTATCAGACCGACGCGGAAACCACGGCGGTCGAGGCCTTTGCCGCCCAGGCCGGCGTGTGTCAGGACCACGCCCACGTGCTGATCGCCGCGGCCCGCTCGCTCGGCTTTCCTGCCCGCTACGTCAGCGGCTACCTCTGCCCGGTGGAAGGTACCGCCGCCGCGAGTCACGCGTGGGCGGAAATTTTCGTCGAGGATCTGGGCTGGCTGGGCTTCGACGCGGCCAATCGGCAGTCGCCCGACGAGCGTTACGTGCGCATCGCCTGCGGCCGCGACTACCGTGACGCCGCGCCTGTACGCGGCGTGAGGCTGGGTGGCATTGCCGAGTCGCTTGAAGTGGATGTATCGATCGCCGAGTCCGGACAGTCCCAGTCGCAGTCGCAATCCTGGTAAGCCTGACGATACGTTTGTCCGCTCAGCGCAGCTGGCTGTCCTTGCTGCCGCGACGGTTGTAGATGCCTGCCGCGTGCTCCTCGTCATGCGCTTCCTGGCATGCCACGCAGAGGCGCACGCCCGGCACGGCCTGGCGGCGCGCTTCGGGAATCTTTGCCTCGCACTCCTCGCAGTGCTTCAGCCCCGGGCCGTGGCGCAACTGCCGGCGCGCTCGCGTCACCGCATCGTTGACGGTGGCATCGATCTGATCCTGTACGGCGCCGTCGCCGGCCCAACCGGTAGCCATGAGAAACCTCCGTCTTAGGAATGCATTGAAACCTGATCGCGCGTGCCTCAGCGTCAGAGACTAAAGAATGAGGGCGCGGCTGGCCAACCTCCAGCCTGAGACGGCACGCCGTTCAGATGTCTGACTTCCATTCCGGCAAGCGCTCCGCCGCGTATGCCATTCAACCGGCTAACGATGCTTCCAGCGGCATGTGCATCGGCGTCGGGGAGCGGTCATCATGCCATTCCACGCAATTGCGGCCCTTGTCCTTGGCCCGGTAAAGCGCCGCGTCGGCGGCAATCACCAGCGCCTCGAAGGAGCTGTCGGCAGCGGCAGCCGCAAGACCGACGCTGGTGGTAATGCCAATGTACTGATCGGCAAAACACGCCGCCCGCAGCGCCACCTGGGCACGCAACCGCTCGCCGATCAGGGTCGCCCGGCGCGGTTCCACCAGCGGTAGCACCAGCACAAACTCCTCGCCGCCATAGCGTGCGAACAGCGCGTCTTCCGGCAGCCCCGACTCCTGCACCACGTCGACAAAATGTCGGATCACCGCATCGCCAGCCACATGGCCCCAGCGATCGTTGACGGATTTGAAACTGTCCAGATCGAACACCATGACGCAGCACGGCTCGCCGCGGCTGCGGCAACGGTCGACGAGCCGCCGACCTTCCTCGAACACGGCCGTGCGATTGAGCAGGCCGGTGAGTCCGTCGGTACGAGCCAGTCGACGCAAATCCAGCGTCAGCCGCTGTGCCAGCATCAGCGTAAAACCGGTACTCAGCAGAAAACTGCACAGGATGCCGAACACGTAGTTGCCGGTCACCAGCACCTCGTTGAACAACGCGCTGCTGATGGCCCCCGGAAAAAGCACCAGGCCCGAACGCACCAGATAAAACGCCGCGTCGATAACAAACACCGACGCCGTGCACCAGCAGGTGCGGCGCAGATCCCGTGGCGCGTGCCACACCAGCAGCCAGATCATCCACCCATCCCATACGATGCTGCTGGCACCGAACAAGACCGCTTCCACCTTCGGCGATAGCGGCCACACCACCAGCGCCGCCTGTACGCCGACATAGAACACGATGTAGAGCGCCGGCCAGAACCAGCGCAGCGGATAGCGCACGTGCACCGCAATACCCATCAGCATCAGCGCGTTGGCCAGTGCAATCAGGCCGTTGCCGAGAATGGCCGACATCAGCGTGCCGGACTCATCCAGCCCCTGCGCCAGCGCGGCCAGCGTCAAAATCCAGAAGGCCAACGCCCAGATCCGCAGCGCCGGCAGCCCGCGCAGCACCATGCCCAGCAAGGTAAAGCTCAAGGAAATGGACACGCCAACCGCGATGCCAATGACACCGAGCGTATGCAGATCGAGATTCATGGACACCCCCCGGTGGCACGCCGGCATCCCCATGCCAGCGGCGGGATTATCCCCGATTCCGGTGCAGCGGTCCTGTTTTTTTTCTACGCCGCAGGCTTGGTGGCCTTCGGCGGGTCAATCCGCCGGCTTGGGCGCGGCCAACAAGGCCAGCAGCGTCAGCACTGCCGCCGCCGAAAGGTAGTAACCCACGTAGGCGAGCCCGTAACTTCTTGCCAGCGACGTAGCAATGTACGGCGCCAGCGAAGCGCCGAAAATGCCCGCCATATTGAACGCCAGCGACGCGCCGGTGTAGCGCACGGCGGTGGGAAACATCTGCGCCAGAATCGTGCCCAGCGGCCCGTAGGTCAGCCCCATCACACCCAGGCCCAGCGCCAGAAACACCAGCACGCTGCCGCTGCTACCGGCGGTAAACAGCGGCGCAAAGCCGATGCCGAAGGCAATGATCAGCACCGTGGAAAGAATCATGGTGAAGCGGTTGCCGCGGCGATCGGCCAGGATCGCCGACAGCGGAATGGTCACGCCGAAAAACAGCACGCCGACCATCTGCAGTATCAAAAACTGCTCGCGCGAATAGCCCAGCCTGGTGGTCGCCCAGCTCAGCGCAAACACCGTCATCAGATAAAACAGCACAAACGTCGCCAGCGCGGCGAACGTACCCGCCAGCAGCGGACCGGGATACTTGGTGATCACCGTGACCATCGGCAGCTTGACGCGCTCGTGGTGCGCCATCGCCTTGGCAAAGGCGGGCGTCTCCTGCAACTTCAGCCGCATCCACAGGCCAATCAGCACCAGCACCGCGCTGGCCAGAAACGGCACGCGCCAGCCCCAGGCGAAAAACGCCTGGTCGCCGATGCCCTGCGTCAGCCACAGAAACAGCCCGCTGGAAAAGAAAAAGCCGATCGGCGCGCCCAGCTGGGGAAACATGCCGTACCAGGCCCGCTTGCCCGGCGGCGCGTTCTCGATCGCCAGCAGCACCGCACCGCCCCACTCTCCGCCGAGGCCCAGGCCCTGACCAAAACGGCACAGCGCCAGCAGCAGCGGCGCGACCACGCCGATGCTTGCGTACGTGGGCAGCAGGCCAATGGCTACCGTGGAAATACCCATCGTCAGCAGCGCCGCTACCAGCGTCGCCTTGCGCCCGACCCGATCACCGAAATGTCCGAACACCGCCGAGCCGATCGGTCGCGCAAAAAACGCCAGCGCAAACGTGGCGAACGACTGCAGCGCCGCCGACGCCGGATCGGCCGAGGGGAAAAACAGCTTGGGAAAAACCAGCACCGCCGCCGTGGCGTAGATATAGAAATCAAAAAACTCGATCGTCGTACCGATCAGGCTGGCAAACAGAATGCGGCTCGGCGAATTGGCGGGCGCGGTGGTAGCTTGGGTCATTCCAGCATGTTCCAGCAGTGCGGATCGCTCGATTCTGCCAGAGGAAGCCCGATGTCGCAGCGGAACAGGAAAACCGGTCGGAATATTTTTCGCAGGCTTTAACCCCATCGCTCGATGCGCAGCGATTACTGACTATCACCACCAGGAACTGGAGCCATGGATTGCGCCTGCACTACGCCCACACGCTGGAGCTTTGCTGAAGCTCTGGAATTTCTGCAAGATCAAAAGTCCTGGCACACGTCGGCTGCTCCCGTCGGTGCTCGCACGGAGACAAGCAGCGCCAGCGACGAACAATGCATGGTCGATTACCAGCAGGGCGACAGCCGGTCATTTCGCATTCTGTATTTTCGATACCGCGAAAAGCTGCATCGCTACCTTCTCAGGCTTGCCGAGCGATCCAGTGAAGCCGAAGAGCTGTTTCAGGAGGTATGGGTTGCCGTCATCAAAGGCAGGGAGCGCTATGAACCCAGCGCATCCTTTGCGTCATGGCTGTTTTCCATTGCGCATCGCCGCGCGGCCGACCGCTGGCGCACGCTCGGCCGACATGCGCCAGACTGGCAAAGCCAGTGCGACGATGGTGCTGACTTCGAGCATCCTGCGCCCGCGACAACCACGCCGGAACGACTGGCCCATAGCCGCGAGCTTGGCCTGGCATTGCTGCAAGCGATCAGCAGTCTCCCCGCGCCGCAGCGAGAGGCCTTTCTCATGAAGGCGGACGGGGATTTAAGTCTCGATGACATCGCGATCGCGACACAGGTATCGCGCGAAACGGTCAAGAGTCGATTGCGCTACGCGCAGCGGCGGCTGAGGGATGCACTGGATGCCTGGCGATGAACGACGACTCGCTGGATGATCTGGTTGCCCTGTATCGCACTGCAGCGCGCGAGGCGCCCGAGCCGAACGTGGACGCTCGCATTCTGCAAATGGCGGACCGAGCAAACCGACCAGGTCACCATGCGCCGCAGCGCTGGGTGTGGTTTACCGGTGCCATCGCCGCCAGTGGCTTGCTGTGGCTGAACTGGCACCACGCGGCTTCACCTCCCTTGCCGCCAGCGCAGGTTTCCGTCGGCAGCGACACGCCGGGATATCTGGACGGCCGCACCCGCGCCTATCTGCTGCAAATGGACATCACGCCAACGCTCTCGCCGAGCGCGCGCTATCTGATGTCGCAAAACGATCTGCCATCGCACTGAGTCGACACAAACAATCACGGAGAACCGCATGAAAAAAACTTTCACTCTCGCCCTGGCCGTCGGGTGCCTGCTGGCCGGCAATGTTTACGCAAATACGCCCAAAGGCTGGTTTATCGCCGGATCCAAACCCGCCGATTACGTCATGGGCACGGAACCTGGAACCCGGCGCCCGGACAGCCGCAGCGCATTCATTCACGCCAAAACGGACAGCAGCGGATTCGGCACGCTGATGCAGACCATCGACGCCGCCCACTACCGGGGAAAGCGCGTGCGTTTATCGGGCTACCTGCGCACCAAGGATGCCGGCAGGGGGCAGATGTGGATGCGCATTGATGGCGACACGGCGGGCAAGATTCTCGGCTTCGACAATATGGAACAACGCGCGCTGCAAGGTGACCAAGCATGGCAGCGCTGCGACATCGTGCTCGATGTGCCGGCCAACGCCAAAGATATTGCCTTCGGTTTTTTTCTCTCCGGCAAAGGCGAAGTGTGGGCCGACAGTTTCGCGCTGGATATCGTGGGCAGCGAGGTGCCGGTCACCGGAACCGCCGCCCCTCAGATTCAGGACACGCCGGCCAATCTCGACTTTTCCCAGTGATTGG
>CBAAAD010000235.1:0-5275 GCA_964658785.1 uncultured Methylobacterium sp. | reverse complement strand
TAATGAGTGGAAACAGGAAAAAGGGGGTAAAAAGCCTTGGAAGGATACGCCCCGCATGTGACCGAATCCACCCGCACTGCAGCGTGCGCACCATGCGATTGCGCATGGATTCATCCCGATTAGCAGCGCGCCCGGCTTACACGGACGTGCGCCGGGCACGCGCCCGGCCCGGTGCGCCCGGTGGCGTGCAGGCCGTCGGTTCTCCGACGATATTCGTGGCAACGAAAGACAAAAAGTACGCGGCTGTCCTGGCCGCAGCCCCCGTTTTCCTCTGGAAATGCCGGTTTCATGCGTGCGACGGTCGGATTGACTTCCCGCCGGGTAGCCATACGGCCCTGCGAAAAATTGCGCAGGGTTTGCAACCGCCTGTCAATGACTGGTTTTGAACCGCAGTTAAAAGTAAACTGTCCGGTATAGTAGTGTTTTTGTGGCACGACAAAGCGGCGCACTTCTGGGCTGCTTTGCCGGCTCAGGGTTCGCAGCAAATAACTTGTTCGATGGCGTCTGACCTGACTTTTTCACGACACTGGAGTCAGCAAAATGACAGCGCATCGACCACCGCTTCATCTGCTGCGTCGCAATAGCATTCTTGAATTCACCCCATTTAGATCAAGTCCATTCTCGATCAAGCACGTTCTGGAGCTCACATGAAGTCCTCGTTATTGCGCACACCGGTGTTGTGCATGGCCCTGCTCGTTCTTGCCGCCTGCGGAAAAGGTAAGGATCAACAGCAACAGCAGCAGCAGCCGCCAACGCCGGAAGTAGGCGTGGTGAAGGCAGAGCCGACGAACGCACCACTCACCCGCGACCTGGTCGGGCGGCTGTCGCCATTTCGCAGCGCCGATGTGCGGGCGCGCGTGGCCGGCGTGCTGCTGAAGCGCGTTTATGACGAAGGCACCGACGTCAAGAAAGATCAGGTGCTGTTCCTGATCGACCCGGCACCGCTGAAAGCGGCGCTGGATTCCAGCATTGCCCAGCTCGCCCAGGCCGAAGCCACTCTGGTCAATAACAAGGTCGCCGCGCAGCGCGCACACCAGCTGGCGCCGCAGGGTTATATCTCCAAATCCGACCTGGATACGGCCGACGCCAACGAGCGCACCGCCGCCGCCACCGTGCAGCAGATGCGCGCCAATGTGCAGACCGCACGCATCAATCTCGGCTATACCAAGGTCACCTCGCCCATCGACGGCCGCGCTGAACAGCAGCAGGTAACCGAAGGCGCGCTGGTCGGTCAGAGCGATGCCACCTTGCTGACGACGGTCGACCAGATCGATCCGCTGTATGTCAACTTCACCATGAGCGCCAGCGAACTGGAAAAAATGCGCAGCGCGCAAAGCAGCGGCGGCGTCACGCTCGCCGACCCGAACAAGGCCGTGGTGCAGGTTGTGATGCCCGATGGCAGCCGCTACGGGCAGGAGGGTACGCTGGACTTCTCCTCCGCCACCGTTGACCCCACCACGGGCTCGGTGAATCTGCGCGCTAACATTCCCAACCCGCAGCGTAGCCTGCTGCCCGGGCTGTACGTCACGATCAAGGCCAACCTCGGCGAACAGCACAACATCTTCCTGGTGCCGCAGCCTGCCCTGCAGCGCGATACCACGGGTGCGTATCTGATGGTGGTGGGCGAAGACGGCAAGGTCGCGCGCAAGAACGTCAGCGCCGACCAGGCCACCGGCAGCAACTGGGTGGTCACCAGCGGTCTCAAGACGGGCGACCAGGTGATCGTTTCCGGCCTGCAGACCGTGAAGGAAGGCGCGCCGGCCAAGGCGCAGCCGTGGCAGCCGGGGCAGGATGCCGGTACGAATCCGCCGGGTCAGCCCGGAACACAGCCCGCCGCCGCACAGGGCAGCAAAGCCCCGTCAGACAAGCAGTAACGGAGCCCGATCATGCCGAGTTTTTTCATCGACCGCCCGATTTTTGCATGGGTGGTAGCGATCCTCATCACGCTCGTCGGCACCCTCTCGGTGCTCAACATGGGTGTGGAGTCTTACCCCAATATCGCACCGCCCCAGGTGACGGTAACGGCCACCTACCCTGGCGCCAGTGCCGATACGGTTGAAAAGACGGTCACCCAGGTGATCGAGCAGCAGCTGACCGGTATCGATCACCTGCTCTACTTCAGCTCGTCCTCCAGCTCCAACGGCACGGCTACGGTCACGCTGACGTTCGAAACCGGCACCGATCCGGATATTGCGCAGGTGCAGGCCCAGAACAAGGTATCGCTGGCGACCCCGCGACTGCCCACCGAGGTGTCCCAGCAGGGCGTCATCGTTGCCAAGAGCAACCCCGACTTCCTGATGTTCCTGGCGCTGATCTCGGATAACCCTGCGATCAACGGCGACCGGCTTGCCGATATCGTGTCGTCCCAGGTGCTTGACCAGATCGGCCGTATTTCCGGCGTCGGTAGCACCCGCCAGATCGGCTCCGAGTACGCCATGCGCATCTGGCTCAACCCGGACAAGCTGCAGGGCTACGGACTGTCGGCATCCGCGGTGCAGAGCGCCATTTCCGCCCAGAACGTGCAGTTCGCCGCCGGCTCGCTGGGCTCGGACCCCGCCGCCAAAGGCCAGGGTTTCAGCGCCACGGTGTCGGCTGAAGGTCGTTTCTCCTCACCCGAGGAATTCGGCAACATCATCCTGCGCGCCAACAACAACGGCACCGTCGTCAAGCTCAGCGACGTGGCCCGCATTGCTTTCGGTCCGCAGACTTACGGCCTTTCGGCCACCTATAACGGCAAGCCGGCGGGCGCCTTCGGCGTGCAGCTGCTGCCGGGCGGCAACGCGCTGGATGTGGCCACCGCGGTGCGCGCCAAGATGGACGAGCTGGCCAAGTCGTTCCCGCCGGGCGTGCATTACATCATCCCTTACGACAGCACGCCGTTCGTCAAGATCTCGATCAAGGAAGTGGTCGAAACGCTGGTTGAGGCCATCGTCCTGGTCTTTCTGGTGATGCTGATCTTCCTGCAGAATTTCCGCGCCACGATCATCCCCACCCTGGTCATTCCGGTGGCTCTGCTGGGCACCTTCATCGGCCTGCTGCCGCTGGGCTTCACGATCAACCAGCTGACGTTGTTCGGCATGGTGCTGGCCATCGGTATCGTGGTGGATGACGCGATCGTGGTGATCGAGAACGTCGAACGCATCATGAGCGAGGAGGGCCTCTCGCCAAAGGACGCCACGCGCAAGGCGATGGGCCAGATCACCGGCGCCATCGTGGCCATTACCGTGGTGCTGGCGGCGGTGTTCGTGCCGTCGGCGTTCCAGCCGGGCGCGTCGGGCGTGATCTACAAGCAGTTCGCGCTGACCATCGCCGTATCGATGGGCTTCTCGGCGTTCCTGGCGCTGTCGTTCACGCCGGCCCTGTGCGCGAGCTTTCTCAAGCCCACGCATGACGAGAAGAAGAACGTCGTCTACCGCGGTTTCAACAAGGCATTCGACCGCGTCAACAAGACCTACACCGGCCACATCGGCAGCGCCGTGAAACACGCGCCGCGCTGGATGATCGTGTTCGTGGTCATCTGCGTGCTGGCCGGCGTGCTGTTTTCGCGCCTGCCCACCAGCTTCGTGCCCAGCGAGGATCAGGGGTTTGCGCTGGCCATCGTGTCGCTGCCGCCCAATGCCTCCCTGCAGCGCACGCAGGGTGTGATGAAGCAGATCCGCGACACGCTGCTGCAGGACAAGGCGAATGTCGCCGGCGTGTTCCAGATCTCCGGCTTCAGCTTCGTGGGCTCGGGTGAAAACACCGGCATGGCCTTCATCAAGCTCACGGATTGGGCCGATCGAAGTATCACCGCCGACGATTTTATCCAGCAGGCCAACGGCAAGCTGCACGGCATCCGCGACGCGCAGGTGTTCGTGGTCAACCTGCCGACCATTCGCGGTTTGAGCCAGTTCGGCGGTATCGACATGTACCTGCAGGCACGTGCCGGCCAGTCGCGTGACGAGCTGACCAAGGCACGCAACACCGTCCTGGGCATGGCCTCCAAAGACAAGACGCTGACCAAGATCCGGCCCAACACGCTGGAGGACGCCCCGCAGCTGCAACTCGCCGTGGATCGCGTGCAGGCGCAGTCGATGGGCCTGTCGGTCAGCGACATCTACACGGCGATCCAGCTCACCCTGGCGCCGGTCTATGTCAACGACTTTGCCTATGCCGGCCGCGTCAAGCGAGTCTATGTAGAAGCGGATCAGCCGTACCGCATGGACCCGAACGCGTTCCAGCACATCTTCACCCCAAGCACGCTGAGCAGCAGCGCGTCGAGTACAGGCAGTTCCAGTTCGACGACCAGCGCGTCAACCAGCTCGACCAGTTCCAGCAGCACGTCGAGCAGCAGCACGAATCCGTACAACATGATTCCGCTGGCCAGCGTGGTGAAGGCAAGCTGGGGCATGGCTTCGCCGGCGCTGACCCGCTACAACGGCTACTCCGCGGTGGAAATCGTGGGCGATGCCGCGCCGGGCTATTCGACCGGTCAGGCAATCACCACCATGGAGCAAATCGTCGACCAGCATCTGTCGAAAGATTTCGGCTATGACTGGACCGGTCAGTCGTACCAGGAGCTGCTGTCGGGCAACTCGGCGACCCTGCTGCTGGTGCTGTCGGTGGTGATCGTGTTCCTCTGCCTGGCCGCTCTGTATGAAAGCTGGTCGATTCCGGTCGCCGTGTTGCTGGTGGTGCCGCTGGGCATGCTGGGCGTGGTGGTGTTCGAGCTGCTGCGCGGCCTGCCCAACGACATCTACTTCAAGATCGGCTTGATCACGGTGATGGGCCTGGCGGCGAAGAATGCCATTCTGATCATCGAGTTTGCGGTGGAAAAACAGGCCGAAGGCAAGACGCTGCGCGAGGGCGTCATCGAAGCGGCCCAGCTGCGTCTGCGCCCGATTCTGATGACCTCGCTGGCCTTCATTCTCGGCGTGTTCCCGCTGTTCATCTCCACCGGCGCGGGCGCCAACTCGCGTCACGCCATCGGTACCGGCGTGATCGGCGGCATGCTGTTCGCCACCATCCTCGGCCTGCTGCTGATCCCGGTGTTCTACGTCAGCGTGCGGCGCATGCTCGGCGAAAAACTGGACGGCGACGGCAAGCATGGCGAGAACGCGTCCGGCAAGAGCGGTCCGAACGACGGCGCAGAGCAGAAGAAACTGCCGGCGCCGGATCCCGATCCGTATCGCGGCGGCTGATACCGTCAATTAATGCGCTCAACAAAAAACCCCGGCATGCCGTAATGCTGTTCACTTAAGCATTGCATCGTAGCCAAGGCGTCCCAGGAATCTGG
>CBAAAD010000234.1:0-5291 GCA_964658785.1 uncultured Methylobacterium sp. | reverse complement strand
ATCAGCTGGCTTGCCGCGACGTGATCGGGCTTTTGCTTGTTTTTGCCATTCTGCAGTTGAAACATCACCAGCGAGCTGATCATTCCCGCGTGCACGCCGGTGGACGCGGCCGACCATGGCTCCATCCACAGCACATGGCCGTTGTAGATTCGGCCCCACGCCGGCGCGCCGACCAGCAGGCTGACCAGCAACGCGGCCAGCACGCTACCGGACAGCAGCCGTTTGCCGCCGGTGCGACGGGCGAACAGCGGCGGCTCGAAGCGCCAGATCGCCACCACCAGCGCCACGGCGACCAGCATGCCCAGATACGGCCATGGGCTGTGCGGCAGATAGCCCAGCAGCAGGTGCGCGCCGCCGCGGCGCAGCTGACCCACCATGCGGAAATCATCGGGCAGCAGCGGTGTGCCGAGGTTGGCAACCTTCAGCGTATTCACCGCATAAAAAACGCCCTGCAGCAGAAAGGCCAGCCCGAACGGCAGCAACAGCCGGCGCGTCAGCACCAGCAGCACGCCGGCCAGCAGCAGGCCCGCCAAAGCATTGGCCACGGCGAAACGCGGCTGCTGCAGCCACTGCGACGGCGCCACGCCCGGGCCGCCGTCCAGCAGGCTGGTCAAAACAACGAAGCTGATGGCCGCAAACAGCACCCAGCCCGCGCGCACGGCAAGCGAACGAGCGGGGCGGACTGGCTTGGAGGCATTCAACGGCATGACAGTCCTGCGCTTGCTGACATGGTTTGGACACGAAAATGTAATCGAGCGCAGATGAACCCAGTGTGGGTGACCACGTGCCGATGCTGAACCGAATTGGAGCGTGAACGCGCCGGCTGCCGGCCCGGTTTACAGATAACCGGCGAACTCGGCTCGCTCGTTGACCCGCCGACCCGGTTTCGTACGGCACAATGCGGCGATGTCTGCCCAAGAATCCCCCGCGCTG
Organism: uncultured Methylobacterium sp.; assembly: GCA_964658785.1. GTDB lineage: Bacteria > Pseudomonadota > Gammaproteobacteria > Xanthomonadales > Rhodanobacteraceae > Rhodanobacter. The sequence goes on along the minus strand of CBAAAD010000234.1, from coordinate 4,358 downwards.
CGCGCGCTTATCGACGATCGTTACGGCGACCTGCTTGCCCGCTGCCGCGCCGCCGGCGTCCCTGTTCAGCACGACGACAAAGCCACTGCGCGCATCCGCCGGACGCTGCTGGCCAGCGACTTCGCCTTCGACGTGTGGTCGCGCCAGCCGGAACTGCTGTCGCCGGCCGGGCTGGCGCGTCTGCATGACACAAGCGCGGCCGACGCCCGCGTCGACGACTTGAAGCTGCCGGATGACGAGGCGGGCAGTCTCAGGGTGCTGCGCCGTTTTCGCCACGCCGAGGCCCTGCGCCTGGTGTTTCGTGACGTCAATCAGCTCGATGCGCTGCCCGAGACGCTGTCGGCCACCAGCGTGCTTTACGAAGTTCTGCTCGGCGTGGCGCTGGCCTGGTCCGAACGCGCGCTGGCCGCACGCTACGGCCACAGCCGCGACCAGGACGGCGAGCTGCAGCGCATGGTCGTGGTCGGCTTCGGCAAGCTCGGCGGCAGCGAGCTGAATTTTTCGTCCGACATCGATCTGGTGCTGGCCTATCCGCAGGGCGGCGAGAGCGACGGCGCGCGGCCGCTCGACAACAGCGAATACTTCGTGCGGCTGGGGCGCCAGCTGGTGCGCCTGTTGAACGAGCCGACGATGGACGGCATCTGCGCGCGGGTCGACCTGCGCCTGCGCCCGTTCGGCAACGCCGGTCGGCTGGCGCTGTCGTTCGGCGCGATGGAGCAGTACTACCAGAGCGAGGGCCGCGACTGGGAGCGCTACGCCTGGATCAAGGCGCGGCCGGTTGCCGGCGATCGCGAAGCCGGCGAACAGCTGGAGGAGCTGCTGCGGCCGTTCGTCTATCGCAAGTACCTCGACTACACCGCGTTTGCCGGCCTGCGCGAAATGAAGGCCCTGATCGATGCCGAGGTCGTGCGCAAGGATCTGGCCGACAACCTCAAGCTCGGTCCGGGCGGCATCCGCGAGATTGAATTCATCGTGCAGCTGACCCAGCTCATTCGCGCCGGGCGTGAACCCAGCCTGCGCGTGCGCGGCCTGCTGCCGGCGCTGGCCGAATGCGAAGCCCGCGGGCATATTCACGCCGCGCGGGCGAGCCTGCTGCGCGACGCCTATGTATTGCTGCGCCGGGTGGAGAACCGCGTGCAGATGCTGCGCGATGCGCAGACGCACGATATTCCGGATGACGATGTGAGCCGCGAACGCATCGCGCTGAGCCTGGGGTATGCCGACTGGCATGCGCTCGATGCGGCGCTGGCTGAGCATCGTGCCAACGTCAGTGAGGAATTCGCCGCGGTGCTGATGCCGCAAGGTGGCCGCGCCGCCAGCGTGCCGGTGGCGGACATGCTGTTATGGCAGAAAGCGTGCGACGAATCGCTCGATGCCGCGGCGCTTGAGGCGTCGGGTTTTACGCATGGCGCCGAGCTCGCCGATGCGCTGCTGAAACTGCCGCAGGCCGCCGCCGTGCGCGCCATGTCAGCGCGCTCGCGCGAACAGCTCGATCATCTGATGCCGCAGCTGCTCGACGCGGCGCGACTCAGCGCGGCGCCGGTGCCGTGTCTGCTCAGGCTGTGCCGGCTGATGCAGGCGGTGGCGCGGCGCTCTTCGTATCTGGCGCTGCTGGAAGAGCAGCCCGGTGCGCGCAAGCGTCTGGTGCAGCTGTTCGCCGACAGTGCGTTTCTGGCCGAGCGCGTTATCGCACAGCCGCTGCTGCTGGATGACGTGCTCGATCCGCGCATCGATCAACTGCCGTTCAAGCGCGCCGACATCGTCGCCGAAATTACCCGCGTGCTGGCGACGCTGGACGAGCGCGAGGCCGAGGCCGAGCTGGAGCGCATCAACGAATTCAAGGCGTCAACTGCATTCCGGCTCGGGCTGGCCTTTAACGACGGCCGCGTCGATGCCGTTGCCACCGCGCGGCGGCTGGCCACACTGGCTGAGTCGGTGGTGATTGCCGTGACCGCACTCTCCGAGCGCGAGCTGATCGTGCAGCACGGTCGCCTGCCAGGCGTCGGCTCGGGCTTTGCCGTGCTCGGCTACGGCAGCATGGGCGGCAAGGAGCTCGGCTTTGCCTCGGACCTCGATCTGGTGTTTGTTTACGACAGCCGCCGCGCCCGCGCGATGAGCGACGGCGATCGGCCACTGGAAGGCGTGCGCTGGTATCAGCGCCTGGCGCAGCGCGTGTTGAACTGGCTCACCGTGCTGACCCGCGCGGGTCGACTTTACGAGGTGGATGCGCGGCTGCGGCCGGATGGTTCCAAGGGCCTTTTGGTGAGCAGCCTGGATACCTTTGCCGCGTATCAAAAAAGCCGCGCCTGGACGTGGGAGCATCAGGCGCTGCTGCGGGCGCGGCCGGTGGCGGGCGACGCGGCGCTCAACGAGGATCTGGCGCAGGTGCGCCGCGACATTCTTGGCGCGCCGCGCGACCATGCGACGGTCTTTACCGAGGTCAGCAGCATGCGCCAGCGCTGGCGCGCCGAGCGCGATCGCTCCGATGCGCGCCAGCTCGATCTCAAGCAGGGTCACGGCGGTTTGCTCGATATCGAATTTCTGCTGCAGGGGCTGGTGCTGGCGAACGCATCGCAGCACCCGGAGCTGCTTGAGGTCACGGCCAACGCGGCGATGATCGAAGCCTGCCGAGCCGCCGAACTGCTCGACGCCAACCAGGCGGCGATACTGACCGTGGCGCACGCCGATCTGCTGCAGCGCTCGCTTACCTGCACGATGGATCTGCGCTCACGCCTGGCGCCGCGCGATGCCGAGCTTCAGCAGGTGTGCGCTGGCGTGCAGGAGGTCGCGGAAAAGCTCGGTTTCCAGTTCGGTTGAAACGCGCTTGCGCTGCAACAGGCGTCCAAAGAAGCACGTGTTGGCGATGTTCGTCTCACGACAGCGCCTGTCGCGCCCGGATGCGACGGCATAACTCATCGGCCAGCGTCGCCGTTTCGCGCAGCGGCGGCGGCGAGGTGGATATGTCGGCGTCGATATCGTGCAGAAGGCCCGCATGGCGCAAGGCGGCATGAAACCGCTCGATTTTTGCCGGCAAGGGGGCGATCGAAAACGTGTGTACGGGGCAGCCTACCGCGCAGGCTTCGCTCAGCATATTCACCGAGTCCGGCGTCACCACCAGACGGTCGGCCCAGCCCAGCACGCCAGGGTAGGGATTGGGACCATCCTCGGGGCCGGCCCAGATCAGTCCCGGTACGCTCTGAAAAGCTTGGCGCAGAAAATCGATGAGGGCCGCCGGCGTGCGGCGGGAGGCCAGCACCAGCAGGCTGCCACCTTCGCGCCGATGTCGATCGAGCAGGTGGTCTGCTAGACGTCGCGCGTAGTCGGTGTTGAAAGTCATACCTTTGCGCGGGCCGCCGATCAGCACCCCAACCCTTGGCTGCGGCAGCTCGGCCAGCGCGGGGCAGGATTCGCGCCCGTCAGCCAGCCAGCGGTCGTCGATGCTGTTGAGCGAGCCCAGCGGCGTCAGCACGTTGGCGCCCCGAAGCCGGTCGTGCCGTGGCGCAATTACCGTATCCCAGTGCGCTGGATCGATCCGAGGATCGAGGATTTGCACCGTATAGCACTGTCCACGCGACAGCTGGCGCAGCTGCCGCGTAAAAAGCGCCGCGGCGCGGCCACAGCCAATGGCCACCTGCGGCCACGGTGGTGCGAAGAGATGTTGCTGGTCCGCGCGCAGCGCCCAACGTCCCGCGATGGAAAAACCCGGCGCCAGCCATGACCACGGCGCGCGCGGTTCGAGGATCAGATGGCGCACCGGCAGACCCACGCGCTCGGCCAGCGCCCAGGCCTGGCGCTGGTTGCCGGCCGCGCTGTCGGTCATGGCCCAGCACTCGCCGCGCAGTTTCAGCATGGACGGCGGCGCGGCATTGTTTCCCCTGCGAGCACAGTACGTTCCTCAAGCCCATGATCTGTTGGCAACGTCACACCTATACACTGAACGCCTACCGCGCCGCGACGGTGCATGTAACCGCAGAGGATACCGATGAGCCAGACACTTTCCGAGGCCGCCCTCGACCAGCTCTTTCGCGAGGCCCGCACGTTCAACGCGTGGCAGCTTAAAGATGTGAGCGACGAACAGCTGCACCAGCTGTATGAGCTGACCAAGTTTGCACCGACCAGCGCCAACGCCTCGCCGATGCGCGTGGTGTTCGTGAAGTCGAAAGAAGCCAAGGCCAAACTTGGGCAGTTTCTTTCGGAAGCCAACCGCTCCAAGACTATGGAAGCGCCGGTCACCGCGATCATCGGCAGCGATCAGCTCTTCTACGAAAAGCTGCCCAAGCTTTTCCCGCATGCCGACGCGCGTAGCTGGTTTGTCGGCAACCAGGCGATGATCGACGCCACCGCGTTCCGCAACTCCA
>CBAAAD010000233.1:0-5300 GCA_964658785.1 uncultured Methylobacterium sp. | reverse complement strand
GGCGTCGCGATGCTTCACCACGTTCTCGGCCACCGCGGCGGAAAGGCCGGCCACGCGCGACAGCAGCGCCGCGGACGCCGTGTTCACGTCGACACCGACCGCGTTGACGCAGTCCTCGACGCGGGTTTCCAGCGCGCGCGCCAGCTTGATCTGGTTGACGTCGTGCTGGTACTGGCCCACGCCGATCGCCTTCGGCTCGATCTTCACCAGTTCGGCCAGCGGATCCTGCAGGCGGCGCGCGATCGATACGGCGCCGCGCAGGGTCACGTCGAGCTCCGGGAATTCCTTGGCGGCAATTTCCGACGCGGAATACACCGATGCGCCGGCCTCGCTCACGACGATCTTGGCCATGGTGAGATCGGGGTGCTTCTTGATCAGCTCGCCGGCCAGCTTGTCGGTTTCCCGCGAGGCGGTGCCGTTGCCGATGGCGATCAGATCGACGCCGTGCTGCTTGCACAGCTTGCCCAGCTGCGCAATCGATTCGTTCCACTGCTTGCGCGGCTCGTGCGGATAAATCACGTCGGTGGCGAGCAGCTTGCCGGTGGCATCGACCACGGCCACCTTGACGCCGGTGCGGATGCCGGGATCGAGCCCCATCACCGTGCGGGCGCCGGCCGGTGCGGCCAGCATCAGGTCCTTGAGATTGTCGCCGAACACGCGGATCGCCTCGTCCTCGGCGCCTTCGCGCACGCGGCCGAACAGGTCCAGCGTCAGATGCAGATGCAGCTTTACGCGCCAGGTCAGCCGCACGGTTTCACGCAGCCACGCGTCGGCGGCGCGGCCGCGGTTGTGGATATCGGCGCGCGCGGCCACGCGACCTTCGCCTTCGGCGTGGCCTTGTTCGCTGTCGATGTCGGGGCTCAGCTCGAGTTCGATCACGCCCTCGTTGCGCGCGCGCATCAGTGCCAGCAGGCGGTGCGAGGGAATCTTGCCGATCGGCTCGACGTGGTCGAAGTAGTCGCGGAATTTCGCACCCTCGTTTTCCTTGCCGGCAACGACCTTGGCGCGGATCTGCCCCTTGGCCCACAGCCAGTCGCGCAGCTCGCCGACCAGATAGGCGTCTTCGGCAATCGATTCCATCAGGATCGCGCGCGCGCCGTCGAGCGCGGCGCGCACGTCGGGCACGCCTTTCTCGGCATCGACAAACGCTTCGGCAAAGGTTTCCGGGGTCTGCGTCGGGTCCTCGCGCAGGCCGATGGCCAGCGGTTCGAGGCCGGCTTCGCGGGCGATTTGCGCCTTGGTGCGGCGTTTGGGCTTGTACGGCAGGTAGAGATCTTCCAGCCGCGCCTTGCTGTCGGCTGCCAGCAGATCGTTTTTCAGCGCATCGGTAAGCTTGCCCTGTTCCTCGACGCTTGCCAGGATCGCCGCGCGCCGCTCTTCCAGCTCGCGCAGATAGCGCAGCCGCTCTTCCAGCAAACGCAGCTGCGTGTCGTCGAGACCGCCGGTGACCTCTTTGCGGTAGCGCGAAATGAACGGCACGGTGGCGCCGCCGTCGAGCAGTTCCACCGCCGCGCGAACCTGGTCGGGCCTGGCGGCAATATCCTGGGCAATGCGTTGTTCGATGCTGAGCATGGGGCTGGGACGTTCTCTGAAAAATCCGGCCACGCCGGAGGGGACTAGGGATGATAGCAAGCCCGCCACGCGGACCTGATTCGGCCGCTGTACCAAGGTGCCGGATGACACCGCTTGGGTCTTCTGCGGGATCAGGACGGCCGGATCGCAGCGCCAATGAAAACGGCGCCAGAGCAGAACCCTGGCGCCGCATTCGACTCTGGCAAATCAGGCGGTAAACGAATTGTTGCTGTTACCTGGTGTCGTGGACTTTGGTCTGAATTCGCCAGCGCGACCGTTGAGCACGAGCGTGCTGGCGATGAGATCGTGCAGCCCCTGTCGCCGCTGCGTCCAGGCCACCATCAGAAAACCGATACAGAGGATGAAGGCGCTGAGATATTTGGCCGGGTAGCGCCCGAGCGCACGGGGGAAACTGATGCGCGCTCCCTGCATGTCGGTAACGCGGATTCCCAGCGCGAGCTTGCCGATCGTTGCCTGCCATACCGAGCTTTCACAGAACGCAAAATACAGCCAGGTGATCACGGTGATGATCAGCAGCGCCGGCGTCATCGTGCTGTAGTACTGGCTTAGAGCGGCCAACATCACATGTGGATCGCCGGGTGCGGCGAGCTGGGCCTGTTTCATTGCGGCCTCGGCAGCGTCGCCACCCATCATCTTCTGAATGAGCAGACTGGGCATGTAAAGAATGATCGCGTCGAGAATATAGGCGGCTACGCGCTTCCAGAACCCGGCGTAGTCTTCCAGCGTGGCGGCGGTGGTCTGCGGCAAGACGCTAGAAACGGGTGCCGCGGTGAAGGACGGCGGCGTGACGTTTGCCAACTCATCGGGAAAAAGCACCGACAGCGGCTGCCAGTCGGCCAGCCCTTCATACCAGCCCAGATCGTCACGGCTGACCTGGCCGCTGCGTAGCCATTGCCTGATATCGCCATCGCTGTACGGGCCGTGTCGCTCGCCGTCGCGTCCGATCCACACTTCCATCGCTGAACCTCCTTAATGATCAATGCCGCATGATGCCATGCATGTGCGGTGGCCGAGCATGGCGCGATGCTCAGGCCGCAGCGCGCCGCTTCAGGTGCACCAGCAGCAGCGAGATGGCCGCCGGCGTGACGCCGCTGACGCGTGCCGCCTGACCCACCGTGGCGGGCAGCGTGCGCTTCAATTTCAGCAGCACTTCGGCGGACAGACCGCGCACCTTGTCGTAGTCGAAGCTCGGCGGAATGACGGTGTGCTCATTGCGCTGCTGGCGCTCGATCTCCTCGCGCTGGCGCTGCAGATAGCCGGCGTACTTCACCTGCACCTCGACCTGCGCGGCGACGTCGTCGCGCTCGACCGCGGGGCCGAGTTCGCCGACCGAGGCGAGCCTGGCGTAATCGAGTTCCGGACGGCGCAGCAGATCGAGCGCCGTGGTTTCGCGGCTCACCGCCACGCCCAGATCGCGCTCGATGGCCGCGCCCAGCGCGTTGGCCGGCGTCGCCCACAGCGTTTGCAGGCGACGAATTTCGGCATCGACCGCTTCACGCTTGGCGCGCATCGCATCGAAGCGCGCCTGCGGGACCACGCCGAGCGCGTGGCCGGTTTCGGTGAGGCGCAGGTCGGCGTTGTCCTCGCGCAGGTGCAGCCGGTATTCGGCGCGTGAGGTGAACATGCGGTACGGCTCGATGGTGCCGTTGCTGGTGAGGTCGTCGATCAGCACGCCGATATACGCCTCGTCGCGGCGCGGGTACCACGGCGCCTTGTCCTGCGTGGCCAGCGCCGCGTTCATGCCGGCGATCAGGCCTTGTGCCGCCGCTTCTTCATAGCCAGTGGTGCCGTTGATCTGGCCGGCGAAATACAGGCCACCGATGGCCTTGGTCTCCAGCCACGGGTTGAGCCCGCGCGGGTCGAAGTAGTCATATTCGATGGCGTAGCCCGGACGGGTGATATGCGCGTTTTCGAAACCCTTGATCGACTGCACCAGCGCCAGCTGCACGTCGTACGGCAGCGAGGTGGAGATGCCGTTGGGGTAGATCTCGAAGGTGTCCAGGCCTTCAGGCTCGATAAAAATCTGGTGCGAGGACTTGTCGGCGAAGCGCACCACCTTGTCCTCGATCGAGGGGCAGTAGCGCGGGCCGACGCCTTCGATCTGGCCGGTATACAGCGGCGAGCGGTCCAGCGCGCCGCGGATCAGCTCGTGCGTGCGCTCGGACGTGTGCGTGATCCAGCAGCTGATCTGCCGCGGATGCTCTTCGCGCGAGCCCAGATAGGAGAACACCGGCGCCGGATCGTCGCCGGGCTGCTCTTCCAGCGCGCTGAAATCGATGCTGCGCATGTCGATGCGCGGCGGCGTGCCGGTCTTCAGCCGATCGGCCGCGACCGGCAGCTCGCGCAGCTTTTGCGCCAGCGTGCTGGCTGGCGGATCGCCCGCGCGGCCTCCCGCATATTGCGCCGGGCCGATATGAATCTTGCCCGCGAGAAACGTACCGGCGGTCAGCACCACGCTGGTGGCGCCGAACGACAGGCCCATCTGCGTAACCACGCCGGTGACGCGGCCGTTCTCGATGATCAGGTCGTCGACCGCCTGCTGGAATAGCTCCAGATTCGGCTGCGTTTCCACGATGCGGCGGATCGCTGCCTTGTATAGCGAGCGGTCGGCCTGGCAGCGCGTGGCGCGTACGGCTGGGCCCTTCGAGGCGTTGAGCGTGCGCCACTGGATACCGGCGCGGTCGGCGGCATGCGCCATGGCGCCGCCGAGCGCGTCGATCTCCTTGACGAGATGGCCCTTGCCGATGCCGCCGATGGCCGGGTTGCAGCTCATCTGGCCGATGGTTTCGATGTTGTGGCTCAGCAGCAGCGTGCGCGCGCCCGTCCGCGCGGCGGCCAGCGCCGCCTCGGTACCGGCGTGACCACCGCCAATCACGATGACGTCGTAGTGGATGGGATGACGCATGAGACTGCCCCGATAGCGCGCAAAGTGACCGGCCGAAGCCCATTTTAGCGTCATCACGCATGCGCCGGCTTGAGTTCGCGCCATGGCATGGTTCCTGCATTTACCGTCACAGCACTTTCACGGGCAGACGCTGCGCGATTCGCGCGCTGAGATCGAGCGGACAGGGGCTCGATTGAGTACCAGGAAAGGTAGCAAGACGGCACCCCTCGGGGTGCCGTCGTCTTTGGTGGGTCGCAAACGCCACGGCCGCGTCTGGGCGGCACCAAAACAAAGCCCCGCCGGTTGCGCGGCGGGGCTTTGTTTTGAATAAATCTGGCGCCAGGCGGTCTCAGGAACAGGGGGAATCCAGGAAGACCGTATTGCCAGGCGCCAGAAAACAGAAACTTGGTGAACTGTGAACTTGGTTAACCGTGGCGACAGCAGCGCCATGTCGAGCCTCGATTCTTGCCCTGATCGCGTGAACCCGAAGTGACTGGGACAGGATTTTGTGTCTGCTCGGGGCATCAGCTGACGCGCAGCGTCACGCCAGCGCACCGTCGCGAAGGACAACTGTGATCGCCATCACGTATTGGCATGAGCATTGCAACATCCCCTCTACCAAATGAGGGGGACTCACGATGGACATGAATTTCGAAACGCTCTACCCGCGTCACGATCTGCTGGTCGAACTGGCCGTGGTGGAAATGGCCCTGGATAGCCTGGGTCAGCGCGACGACAGCGAGCGCGATTCGTTGCAGCCGCGCCTGGAGCGACGCATGAGCGCATTGCTCCAGGCGCTGCGGGATCTGTCTGTCTGATCGGT
>CBAAAD010000232.1:0-5307 GCA_964658785.1 uncultured Methylobacterium sp. | reverse complement strand
AAAGAAGATGGATAAATTGAACACGTTGAGGATCTGCAGCGCCGTGTCACCCATCGGCGCCAGCGTTCCCATGGCTTGCGCCGTCTGATGCAGACCGATATACGAGACGAACAGAACAATCAACGGCAGCGTTACCCGACGCCAGCTTCCGCTGACCACGATGGCAGGAATGAACATCAGCAGGTAGTAATGAAAGCCGCTGCCCCAGCCGACCAGCAGGGTGCCGATCGAGGCATGCGCAACCACCTCGGTCCAGATCAGCAGCAGCGCGGGAAAATTACGCCGCCGTACCAGCAAGGCATAAGCCGCGACATACATGCCGATGCTGACCACATTGAGCCAGGCCAGTAATGGCGATCCCACGGCCAGAAAAAACACCAGAAAAGCGGCGTCGACAGCCGCGGCCAGGAGCGTGACGCGGCGAGTCGCTATCCAGAACGCTGAATGCGTTACGCGCTTGCGCCTGTTGACCGCTGAGCCACCCGCACTCGTCGCCGGCACAGCGCCAGGGCCGGCAGCGGAAACAGTCTTGGGTGAAACGGACATGCCTGGCAAACGCCTATGTTCGATCGTAACGGTGACGAGAATATGGGTTCGATGGCGCCATCAGGAGTGTTGCACCACTGCGCGGGTATGACCAGCCATTCCCAAAAAACAATGGACGTTGGCCGACAGCCTTTCGGGGCGCCGAGGCTCTCCGTGTGACCGGTTAACCGACGTAACCTGCGTCGCCTGACGAACCAAATTGCCGGCGCACGCAGGGCGCCTGCTGTCTCTGAATGTTCATACACGGGTGATTAAATGCCCGGTGAACTTTGTGCGCTCCTGCTACGGCTTGCCGCAACCGTGGAAGGATTCAGTGAATTCGCTGCGGCCCGCCTTGTCCGCTCAGCCCCATCTCGTCGCATTCCTCAACAGGAGTTCCCTCCATGCTCCACCCTTCTATTCGCAAGACGCTGCTGTGCGCTTCAATCGCCGCGGTCAGCATGGCGTTTGCTGTTTCAGCCCAGGTGGCCTCGCCCACCGCTAAAGCCTTTTCCCCTGGCCAGATTGTGCGTGGCCCGCTGGGCTTTTCTCCGCAGGACAGCGTACCCACGGCGACGCCGATCAAGCATCTGGTGGTCATCTTTGGTGAAAACCGCTCTTTTGACCATTACTTCGGCACCTATCCGGTAGCGCAGAATCCAGCAGGCGAACCGGTGTTTACCGCCGCGCCCGGCACACCGTCGGTCCAGGGCCTTACACCGGCGCTGCTGACGAAGAATCCCAACGCAACCAACCCGTTGAACGGCGCCAATGCGGTCAACCCCTTCCGCCTGGACCGCACGCAGGCCAATACCGAAGGTCAGAACCACTCGTATACCCCGGAGCAGATGGCCTACCACAATGGCGCGTCGGATCTGTTCCCCAAGTACACGGGTAACAACACCGTCAGCAGCACGGGCACGTTCGGCACACACGGCCTGGTCATGGCCTATTTCGACGGCAACACGGTTACCGCGTTGTGGAACTACGCCCAGCATTTTGCGCTGAACGACAACGCGTACAGCGACACGTTCGGACCCTCCACGCCGGGCGCACTCGAAGTCGTCGCCGGCACCACGAACGGTGCACAGAATATCGTTGGTTCGTCGGCCACCATTCCGGACGGTCAGGCCGGGCTGACCCTGGTCGGCGACACCGACCCCGCCTACGACAGCTGCTCCTCGACCACCAGCACGGTGCGCATGACCTCGAAGAACATCGGCGATCTGTTGAATGCGCACAACCTGACCTGGGGCGGCTTCATGGGCGGCTTCGATCTGACCGCCGCCAACAAGAACGGCACTACGGGTTGCACGCGCAGCACGTATTCAAGCGTGCTGGCCGCCACCAAGAATGATTACATCCCCCATCACAACTGGTTCCAGTACTACGCCTCCACGGCAAACACGACCCACGCGCGTCCCACCTCGATCGGCAAGATCGGCTATACCGATCCCAAGGACAGCAGCGCCACGCCGGTACATCACGAATACGACGTCAATGATTTCTTCAGTGCCGTGTCGGCGGGTAATTTCCCGTCGGTGAGCTATCTGAAGGCACCGGCCGTAGGCGATGCGCACCCGGGCAATTCCGATCCGCTGGACGAGCAGGAGTTCGTGGTCAAGGTGATCAACTTCCTTGAGCAGCAGCCCGACTGGAAGAATACCGCCGTCATCATCACCTATGACGATTCCGACGGCTGGTACGACCATCGCTACGCCTCGCCGACCACCTCGTCGTTCGATGCCACCACGCCGCAAGGCTCAGTCACCGGCGCCGATCAGCTCAACGGCCCAGGCCAGTGCACCGGACCGAATGCCAAGCCCGGCATCGGTGTGAACGGTGGCGTCGTCAACGGCCGCTGCGGCCCCGGCACGCGCGTGCCGTTCCTGGTCATCTCGCCGTATGCACGCGTCAACTACGTGGACGATACCCGCGTGTCGCAGTCCTCGGTGGTGCGTTTTATCGAAGACAACTGGCTCGGTGGCCAGCGTATCGGCCAGGGTTCGAATGATGCGACCGCGGGAAGCATCATGGGCATGTTCGACTTCAACCGTAACCCGTTCACTCTCGCCAGCCCGATCTTCCTCGACCCCATCAAGGGCACCAAGGTGCGTGCACCAATCGATCCGCGCATGCAGCAAGGCATCCAGATCGGCGGACGTTCGACCAAGGCGCCGTAAGCCGCCAGGACAAATCCCTGCCCGGCTCGGCGTTTCAACCGGGCGGGGATTTTTCTGCGCCAGCATCGCTTTCAGTCAGCCACCACCGCTCACACGTGGATCGCTGCGTACCGGCTCAGCACAGCCCGCGCTATCGACGTTATCGGATACACGCTCTTGCCGTTAGACACCCGACCTTCCCAACATCCGGCGCGATTTTTACGCGCTCGTTCGCTAAAATACGCCGCCTGCATGGCGCTCGTTTCCGGCAGCCTGCTTGTCGGTGTTCTTGGCCGCGCAACGAACGCGCCATTGGCTGGCGCAACCGCTCACGTGAGCGGGGTCAACCCGCATCCTGTTGAATTGAACCTGCCGCCCGTGCAGCCGCTGAGCGCCGTCGCACAACTGGGCAAGCTGATTTTTTTTGATGCGTCGCTGTCGGGCTCCGGGAAGCAATCCTGCGCGTCCTGCCACAGCCCGAAGTACGCCTACAACCCGCCAAACCATCTTGCCGTGCAGCCCGGCGGCGCCGCTATGAATCGCCTCGGCGAACGGCCACCACCCTCGCTCGCCTATCTCTACCGGCAGCAGCCTTTCAGCATTGGACCGGATACCGCCCCGGACGATGTCACCGTTAATCTCAACGCCCTCGCGGCGTCGACCAGCAGCCACCCCAGGGCACAAAAATCCGCAGGTGCCGCGGCGCCACCCGCCATGGTGCCGCAGGGCGGCCTGTTCTGGGACGGCCGCGCCGATTCGCTGCAGCGTCAGGCCTTTTTCCCGGCACTGGATCCGGCCGAAATGGCCAACACCAGCGTATCGACGCTGGCCGGCACATTGTCCAAGCCACCTTACCGCCAGCAGTTCGTCCAGCTGTTCGGCCCGGCCATCGTCAACGACCCCGACCGGCTGGTCTCCGAGGCCATGTTCGCCCTCGTGCGCTATCAACTCGAAGACCCGTCCTTCCACGCCTTCACCAGCAAGTACGACGCGTGGCTGCAGGGCAAGGCCACGCTCAGCGCCGCCGAAATGCGCGGCCTCAAAGCCTTCAACGATCCGCAAAAAGGCAACTGCGCCGCCTGCCACCTCAGCCAGGTCACCGCCGATGGCCTGCCGCCGCTATTCACCGACACCCAGTACGAGGCGCTGGGCGTACCGCGCAACCCGCACCTCGCCGCCAACAAGGATCCGCAACACTACGACCTCGGCCTGTGCGGCCCCATCCGCAAGGATCTGGCCAGCCAGAAACAATATTGCGGCATGTTTCTCACCCCGACCCTGCGCAACGTCGACCGCCGCGCCGTGTTCTTCCACAACGGCGCATACACCACGCTGAAACAGGTGCTGGACTTCTACAACCTGCGCAGCGTCCAGCCCGAAAAAATCTACCCCCGCGACGCCAGCGGCAAGCTCGCCCTCTACAACGACATCCCCGAAGCACTGCACGGCAACGTCGACACCAAAGACGCCCCCTTCGACCGCAACGTTGGCGACCAACCCGCGATGTCGAACCTTGATATCCAGGACATCATCGCCTTCGTGCACACGCTGGATGATGGGTATACGCCGATGCCCAAAGCGAGCAAGAGCGACGCCGCTGGCGCTAACTAGGCAAGACTCTCGTTGTCGAACATCGCTTCGATTAGCCACGCCGCGCACAAGTCTGCTTTGGGTGGGATAACGGCGCGAGGCATAGTCTCTATTCGGCCACTTTGAGACGCTCGCTCCTTACTATCAAGTTGCCCGAGAGCGGTCACTGGAGGCCTTCCATGACTGCCGGCCTGCTCGAACGTGTAGCCGAGATCCCCCGCCGCTATCCACTATGTCTCACTCAGCGCCGTGGCCTCCACCGACCCAAAACTATCAGGCGTTACGGGCACCGGTGCGCCGGGTTCGTACAAGTGGACCCATGGTCCACTGCCACCCATGGCACACTCTGGCGCCATGAATTGCCAGCCATGACAGCCTCGCTGGCCTGATCTAAGCAGCCCCGACCTCTACGCCATCGGATCCATGAGTGAATTGCCTTGCCTCACCAACCAGGCTCTTGGCGTCACCAGCTTGACTCACTCACAAAAATGTATAATAAGAATAAAATTTGCTCAAAAAGTACAAAAGTGCCAATTATTTTTATCAACCATCAGGAAATTCCATGCTGATCGAGTTCCGGGTGAAGAACTTCCGATCCCTGCGCGACGAGGAGGTGCTTAGCATGGTCGCGTCCAAGGATACGACCTTCCAGGACACCCACACACACTCCACCGGAATCAACGCGGCACCAATCCTACTCCGCAGTGCCGTGGTCTACGGCCCCAATGCCGGAGGCAAGTCCAACCTGATCAAAGCACTGCAGTACATGCGAAATGTGGTGCTGGAGTCGGCCACGACCATCCAGCCCAACCAGACCTTCAACGTGCAGCCATTCCTCCTGGACGCCGACTTTGGCGGCAAGCCGACCGAGTTCGAGATCACTTTTATCATTGATGGCGTCCGTTACCAGTATGGCTTTGCCATGACACCAGCGCGCATCGTCAGCGAGCACCTTCTGGTCTATAAGGCCTTCAAGCCTCAGCAGTGGTTCACCCGCCGGTTCGAAGTAGCGCAGGGCCGCGATATTTAC
>CBAAAD010000231.1:1987-5316 GCA_964658785.1 uncultured Methylobacterium sp. | reverse complement strand
ATGGATGCGGTGGATCTCGCACCGTCATTTATCGAAGCCCGGCTGCAGGCGGCGCACGCCTGCTTCGTATGCGGCGACAACACCGGGCAGGAGGCCATGCTGGCCGGAGCGATGCACTGGCCGCCGCAACCTGCCGAGCAGGCGCTGATGCTGTCGGCCATGCTGTCCGTGCAGGGGGATGTTCCGGCCGCGCTGGACGCGCTGGCGCGTGCCCTGCTGCCGGGTGGCCCCGACGACGACAGCCTGCGGCTGCGCATCATCGCGCGGCGCATCGCGCTGCTCGAGCGGAGCAACCAGATACCCGCCGCGCGGATCGAACTGCCGCAGCTGCCGCTGGCCGCACTCGACGCGCTGCCGCCCGAAGCCGAGCGCGCGCGTGCGGAAGCCTGGGCCGCGCACGCGGCGCTGGCCATGCGCGGTGGTGCCTACATGGAGGCCGCCGATTTCTATCGGCGCATCGTTGCTCTCGCGGTCGACGACGAAAGCCGTGCCGCGGCGAGTTTCGGGCTGGCGTCGGCGTACGACAAGCTGGGCCGGCCGCACGACGCCTGGGACGAGGCGTCAACCGCCCACGCGGCGCAGCTCACCGTCGCGCGCGAGGTCGTGCCGGAATTGCTGGCGAAAGACAGCCAGCCGCTGCAGATGACCAGCCGCATGTTGAGCCACGTCGCGTATGCCGGGTGGACACCGCTAGCCTCGCCGCCCACCGAGCGCAGTCCGATTTTTGTGGTCGGCTTTCCACGCTCCGGCACCACGCTGCTGGAGCAGATGATCGACGCCCATGCGGATTTCCGCTCGATGGACGAGCGCGCCTTTATCCATGAACTGACCGAGCGCATGGCCCTGGTCGGCCAGCACTATCCGGACGATCTGGCGCAGTTGACCCAGACCGAAGCCGATCATCTGCGCGCGGCGTATTTCAGGATGGTGGCCGGCGTGCTGCCTGACCTTGGCGCACGCCAGCTGGTCGACAAGAATCCGCTGAACATGCTGTGCCTGCCAATGATCATGCGGCTGTTTCCCGAGGCGCGCATCATTCTCTGCCTGCGCCATCCCTGCGACGTGCTGCTCAGCTGCAGCATGCAGCCGTTCCGCTCGCCGGCCTTTATGGTGCTGTGCTCATCGCTGCAGCGGCTGGCGCGCGGTTATGTGCAGGCGTTCGAGCAGTGGCATCGGCACGTGGAAGTATTTTCGCCGCGCGTTTTGGAGTGGCGCTACGAATCCGTGGTCAGCGATTTCGAAAATAACGTTGCTCGCCTGGGCCAGTTTCTCGATGTGGCCGACGCGTCGTCGATGGCGCGCTTCGCCGAGCACGCGCGCGACAAGCCTTACATCAGTACGCCGAGCTACGCGCAGGTAACCCAGGGCATTCACCGCAAGGCGGTCAACCGCTGGCACGCGTATCGTGAGGCGTTCGAACCGGTGCTGCCCATCCTGCGACCGATGATGGAAACGCTCGGCTACCACGATTAGCGCGTCGCGTGCGCTTTTTGAGGTATCGACACAGACGCATGGCGGCATGACTTCCGGCGTTTTCCGCAGGGGCTTCCATCCGGCATGCTGCAGTTTCGACCCGACGGAGAAAACCACCATGGCGCATCGCCTGACACCGCTGGCCATGGGCCTGCTGCTGGGGCTGACCGGCTGCAGCAGCCTGCCGCAGGCCAAACAGACGTCCGAACCGGCGCTGACGCCGCAAACGCTCAGCTCCGGCGGCATCATGCCAAACGAGCAGTCGCGCGTGAAGTTCGACCATGCGGAGCTGCACTTTACGGTGAACCCGGCGCAGCAAAGCATTGACGCGAACGCCGTGTTGACCTTTACCGCAAAGGCGAGCATCGACACGCTGCTGCTGGATCTGGACCGCAATCTGCCGATCAGCCGCATCACATTGGACGGCCGTGCGCTGGCCGCGACCGACTGGAGCAATCCGGACGGGCGGCTGCGCATCCACCTGCCGGCCACCGTGGCGGCAGGTGGCCATGTGCAGGTAGCGATTGCCTACGGCGGCAAACCACACGTGGCGAAGAAGGCGCCGTGGGACGGCGGCTTCGTGTGGAGCCACACGCCCGACGGCAAGCCGTGGGTGGCCAGCGCCGTGGAAGGGGAAGGCTGCGATCTGTTCTGGCCGTGCATCGATCAGACCGAGGGCGAACCGGATCTGGTCGATACCTACATTACCGTGTCGAAGGATCTGGCCGCGCCGGGCAACGGCAAGCTGATCGGGATCACCGACGAGGGCGACAAGCACACCTATCACTGGCGCGCCAAGCATCCCGACACCTACGCCATCTCGATCAACGTGGGTCCGTTCAAGCTGCTGCAGGCCAACTATGCCAGCCGCTATGGCAACACCATCCCCATGCAGTTCTGGTACCTGCCCGGCCAGGAAACGCAGGCGCAGACGCTGTTCGAGGAATTTCCGCACATGCTGGATTTCTTTGAGCAGCAGATCGGGCCCTACCCGTTCGGCGATGAAAAAATGGGCGTGGTGGAAACGCCGCACCTGGGCATGGAGCATCAGACCATCAACGCCTACGGCAACGGTTTCGCCAAAGACGGCTACGGCTTCGACTGGCTGCTGCAGCACGAGTTTTCGCACGAGTGGTTCGGCAACCAGGTAACCAACGCCGACTGGGACGACATGTGGCTGCATGAAGGTTTCGGCACCTATATGCAGCCGCTGTACGGCCACTACCTCTACGGCGACATGCCGTACTTTTCGATGCTGCAGACCGAGCGCGAGGCGCTGCATAACAAGTATCCGATCGTGGCCGGACGCAGCCAGACCGAGGACCAGGTCTACGACGACGCGCACGGCCCCGGCAACGACATCTACTACAAGGGCTCGCTGATGCTGCACTCGCTGCGCCAGCTGGTCGGCGACCGCGATTTTTTCGCCAGCGTTCGCCTGCTGGTGTATGGACGGCTCGATCCAAAACCCGGCAACTTCAGCCCGCGCTACGCCAGCACCAGGGATTACATCGACATCGTCAACAAGGTCACCGGCCGCGATCTGGGCTGGTTCTTCAAGGTGTATCTCTACGACGCAGCGCTGCCGCGGCTGGAGGTCAACCGCCACGGCGACACGCTCGACCTACGCTGGGTCACCGAGCACAACGAGGACTTTCCGATGCCGGTCGAAGTTCAGGTCGGCGAAACGTTCCAGACGGTTCCGATGGATACGCACGGCGCCGGACATCTGGCGGTACCGGCCGGCAGCATGCTGATCGTCGTCGACCCGCATTCCAAGCTGCTCCGCGAGATGCCACACATCGAGGCGTATCAGGAGTGGATGAAACAGCAGAAAGCGAAGCACAAGCCGTCGA
>CBAAAD010000231.1:0-1977 GCA_964658785.1 uncultured Methylobacterium sp. | reverse complement strand
TCGAAGTAACAGTTGACCGCCCTGCCAACAAGAAGCCCGGCAGATGCCGGGCTTCTTGTTGGTCGAGTTTTTCGCCGGAGGCGAAGACGGTTCGATCAATGCTGCGTTGGCGCCGGTGTCGAGGCGGGCGCCGCTAGCGTGGCCGAGGTGGCCGTCGGGGCAGGCACCGAGGTGGACAGCACCGAGTCCGTGCCCTTGCCGCCGTACGGCAACACCTGCGCGGCCAGCTTCGGATCGGCCTTGATCAGGCCGACAGCGTCCGACACGATGTGCGCGGTTTCGTTGAGCTGTACGTCCTTGGCTTTCTTGGCGTCCTTCTCTTCCTTCAGCTCGCTCTTGAGGCTGCGCTCGTTCGCGTCGAGGCCGTCATCGAGGGCGCTGTCGTCGTCGCTCTGTGCGGCATCCGTGCCGTCGATGGCCTTGTGCCGTGCGCGGAAGGCAGCCTGGATCGCATCCTGCTGCTTGCGCTCGGCTTCGCGGGTGGCGTAGTTCATCGATACCGAGGTCTTGGCGCGCATCATCTTGTACTGCGCCAGCTCGTCCAGCATCAGCTGCCACGCCGGCGATTTCGCCGCACGCGCGTCGTGCATCTGATGCAGCTCCGGCAGATAGGCCTGCAGATCGGCAACGGGCTGATAGCCGGCCGGCGAAATCTGCGTCCACTTCAGCGCGTTGTCGTAGGTCGACTCGCCGTAGTCTTTTTCGTCGCCGTTCTTCGGGAACTGGATGTCCGGCGTGACGCCCTTGAGCTGGGTCGAGCCGCCGTTGATGCGGAAGAACTCGGCAATCGTCATCTTCAGCTCGCCGTACTGCGGCTTGCCTTCGGGGTTCTGGCTGAAATGATCGAGATCGACCAGGTTCTGCACGGTGCCCTTGCCGAAGGTTGGCTCGCCGATGATCAGACCGCGGTGGTAATCCTGGATCGCTGCCGCGAAGATCTCCGACGCGGAGGCCGAGCCGCGGTTGACCAGCACCGCCAGCGGACCCTTCCAGACCATGCCGGGATCTTCGTCGCCCTGCACTTCGACCTGGCCCTTGGCATCGCGCACCTGCACCACCGGACCCTTGTCGATAAACAGGCCGGTCAGCGAATCGGCTTCGGCCAGCGAACCACCGCCGTCGTTGCGCAGGTCGACGATCACGCCCTCCACGCCTTCGGCCTTCAGCTCGTTCAGCAGCTTGGTGACGTCGCGGGTGGCGCTCTTGAAATCCTTGTCGCCTTCGCTGCGCGCACCGAAGTCGGAATAGAACGCGGGCAGGTCGATGACGCCGATCTTGCGGGTCACGCCACCGTCGGTAATGTCGATGACCTTCTTCTTGGCCGCCGACTCCTCGATGCTGACTTTCTTGCGCACGAGGGTGACCGTTTCGTGCTTGCCATCGAGGCCGGCGTCGGCCGGCAGAATCTCGATGCGCACGGTGGTGTCCTTCTTGCCGCGAATGCGGTTGACCACGTCATCCAGGCGCCAGCCGATGACCTCGGTGACCGGTCCGGTGGCGCCTTCGCCGATCGCCACGATGCGGTCGCCGACCTTGATCTTGCCGGACTTGGCGGCAGGGCCACCGGGCACCAGTTCGTGGATTTCGGTGTAGTCGTCGCGCGCCTGCAGCACCGCGCCGATGCCTTCCAGCGACAGCCGCATGGTGATGTCGAAGTTCTCGGCATCGCGTGGGCTGAGGTAGTCGGTGTGCGGATCGGTCGAGTGCGCGTACGCCGTCATGAAGGTCTGGAACGCGTCCTCACCATCAAGTTGCTTGACCCGATCGATGTAGCCCGAATAACGCTTGTCCAGCGTCTTGCGGATATCGTCGTCGTTTTTGCCGGCCAGCTTCAGGCGCATCCAGTCGTTCATCGTGCGCATGCGCCAGATGCCGTCCAGTTCGGCCTGATCCTTCGGCCACGCGGCGTTCTTGCGATCGAAGGTGTAGGTGTCGTTGGTGGTGAAATCGAAGCCCTGCTTGAGCAGGCTGCGCGCG
>CBAAAD010000230.1:0-5365 GCA_964658785.1 uncultured Methylobacterium sp. | reverse complement strand
GACACCCCCCGCCATAAGTGCCGCAAACAAATTGACGCGGCTGTCGAAGAAATTCAGCCAGCGCGGGGGATAAAAAATAATCTGCCGTCTGTGTGTATTGAAAGCGCATGACTGAGACTTACCCGCTAGTCAGCCGCGCAACCCATTCGCCTGCATTTGGCCAACGAAAGACATCGGCCCACATTTAAACCTGTCATGAAAAAACGTATCGCGCGTTTTCGCGTCATGCCGATGACGGCCGATGCTTCGCTTATCCCAACACCGCGCGGAGGTGTCGCTGGTCAAGATACGGCCGCGACACCACAGGCATGAATTTATCACGGCCAGCGTTTTGGACGTCTAAATGCCGATCGAAAGTTCACGCGCCTGCCATGTTTGCGAAACACTTCGCAACCACCATCACTCCCGACACTTCTACCGATCTCACTGGATGAGAGGTCGCCGTCTTGACGGCGAAATCGTTGCTGCAAACGACTGTGCCAGGGGATATTTTTCATGCTCGAAAACAAGCGCTTCCGTGAAACGCCGTGCCATTTCCCGTTGCCGCCGCACCATGCAATATCTCGGCGAAATTTGAGGCGACTTCTACTGATCATCGCTGCGGCATGCGCGCCTTTTGCTGCCATGGCGGATCAACGCGACCTGCGTCTGAATCAACTGCAGTACATCGGCAGCCACAACAGCTATCACGCAGGACTGGCACCAAGCGAGGCGGCGATGTGGAAACGCATGGCGCCCGACATGTTCGCCATTATCGATTACTCCCATCCGCCGCTGACCAGGCAGCTCGACGACGGTGTGCGTCAGATTGAACTGGATATTTACGGCGATGCGAAAGGCGGCCGTTACGCCCATCCGGCCATCATCGAGGAGATTGCCAAGGCCGGCTTGCCCACGGATCCACCCTTCGCAGATCCCATGACCATGCAGCGGCCGGGCTTCAAGGTCATGCACATCCAGGATGTGGACCAGCGCAGCAACTGCGAGCCGCTGGTGGCCTGTCTGCGCGAAGTGCGCGCCTGGTCGCAGGCGCATCCGCGGCATCTGCCGGTCTTCATCCTGCTGGAAACCGAGGAAACGCCGCTGCATCTGGCCTTCCCCACCGTGCAGCCAGAGCCGTTCGACACGAAGGCGCTCGATGCGCTGGACGCCGAGATACGGTCGGTGTTTTCGCGCACGCAATACCTCAGCCCTGACGATGTTCGCGGCGAGGCTGCCACGTTGAACCGTGCCATTCTGGCGCACGGCTGGCCGCGCCTCGCGCAGGCTCGTGGCAAGGTGATCTTCCTGCTCGACCAACGCTCGGTCGGAGCGGCGTATCTGAAAGGCCATCCGTCGCTTCGCCATCGAGTGCTGTTCACCAACGCAGCGCCTGGCGCTGACGACGCCGCCTTCACCGAACTCAACGACGGCAGCGCCGAGGCCATTACCCGGCTGGTCAAGGCAGGCTACCTCGTGCGAACGCGCACCGACGCCGACCTCAAGGAGCCGGCACGCAACGACACGACGCGCCGCGACGCCATGCTCTCCAGTGGCGCCCAGATTCTCAGCACCGACTATCCCGATCACGAGCCGGCCGCCTCCGGGTACGTGGTGAGCTTTCCCGGCCACCAGGATGCCCGATGCAATCCGCAGTTCGCCGAAGCGCCATGTAACGGGGCCGATCTCTCGCCATAAGCAACACCTCTCGACGTTAGCCATCGGCTTGCGCCGCCGAGGCCTCGATCGCACAACGCTGCGACGGGGATAGCGAGACGCGCTTGAAGCGTTGGTGCGCGAAACGGCCGTCGACGCCCGTAGCTCCACTGACGGACGGCATTCCATTTCTGCGATTAGCGCATGCACCACGGATATCCAAAAAGCACGGCTCGCCGAGAAAAACTTTCGCCTCCCTCCAGGATCACCGCCGACATGCATCAACCCTACAAGCTCAACTTACTTGCCGCCGCCGTTTGTCTAGGCCTCTCGTTTAGCTCTTTTGCACATGCGGACGATGACGTCGAAAAGAAAACCAAAAACCTGTCCGCTGTGAGCGTCACAGCCGATGGCACATCGACTACCGGTACGGTGGATGAGCAGCGGCTCGCGGTGAGCGTCAGCACCGTGATGACCAAGCAGGAAATGAACGCCGTTCCTTCGGCAAACATCACTGACATTGTTTCCCACATGCCGGGACTCTCGGCTTACAGCGACATGCATCTTGGGCAGGCTGCTACCGGCGAGAATGAGTACGTCACCATTCGTGGCCTCGACTCCAGCTACAACGCCTACACGCTCAACGGTTTTGCGTTGCCTGAGACCGACTCATCCACCCGCGCGATCTCGCTCAACATGCTGGCGCCATTCGGCATCCAGTCGGTCAAGGTATCCAAGGCGCCCACGCCGGACATGCCGGGTGATTCCATCGGTGGCACCATCGACATGCGCACGCCCACCGCGTTCGATTTCGACAAGGACGTATTTGCCAAGACGACCGTGCAAGGGCAGATGAACTCTCTCGCCTCGGATCTTGGCGTTTCCAGCAAGGGTGGCACCGTCCAGCAGGAGTTCGCCAGGCGTTTCGGCGACAGCAAGGCGATGGGCTTCTATGCCGCCGTTTATTTTGGACGAACCAACAGTGCGGCAGAGACGGTTGCACCGAACAGCTCCTACACACCCGTCGACTCGAGCGAAGCGAATGCCACCGACCTTCGGTATGCCGGGCCGCTGCAAAGCTCTCAATACAAGTACAGCATCTATACCAACCAGATCAAACGTTACGGTGCCAACGCGTCGCTGGACTGGCACGGCGACATCACCTCGCTTTATGCGCGCGCGATCTACGGCTCATATGGCGTCAAAGGTCAGCAGGATCAGGCCTCGGCCCGCAACCAGAGCGCGACGGAAATTCTTCGTGGCGGCTACTTCAATACGCGCGACATCGACGAGAAAACCGCCGCACTGCAGCTGGGAGGCAACAGCCAGCTCAATCGGCTGAACCTCGAATACGGCACGTCGTTCGGCTACGGCACCCGCGACAGGCCCGACTATGTGGAAGCCAGCCTGTACGGCATGCCAGTGCCTGGCCAGTTTTCGTTCGACCTCAGCAACCCCACCTATCCAAGCATCGCCGGCAACCCGGCAGCGATTCAGCGCAACTTTTACAGCCTGAGCACGGACTCGTTCTGGAAGGTGCAGGGACACAACGCTGGCAGCAAGGACACGCGCATCAATGCGCATGCCAGCGGCACCTATCCGGTGGATGAAGGCGGATGGGAAAACGTGAAGTTCGGCGTCTCCGCCGATACCTCCAAGCGCGATGCGTACGATCATCCCTTCTTCCATGACGATAACAACTTCGTCTATGGAGGCACGTATTTCGGCGGACCCAATTACCCCTACTACGCGCCGGGCGGTCCGACCCTCGCCGCCCTGCCGGGGCAAACGATCTACGGCGCCTTCGGTGGAAAGTACGCCGGTCCGTTCAAGCTCATCGATCGCGATTGGGTACTCGCGCACGCGCTGCCTTACCAGTACGTCAATGATCCCAACGGCGCCGGCAACTACACCGCCAACGATTACAACGCCAATACGACGTCCAGTCGCGAGAACATCTACGCAACCTACTTCATGGCGACTCTGCGCTATGACGCGCTGACGATACTGCCAGGTGTGCGCTACGAACTCACCAACTATTCGGCCAGCTCCTGGCAATCCAATGGCGACAACGCCACCGGGCAATTCGTCAGCCATGGACGCAGCTACGGCGAAATACTGCCCGGCATCAGCCTGAACTACCGGCCGGACGATTTGACGGTTTATCGTGCATCCCTGCGGCGCAGCTTCAGTCGGCCCGCTTTCGGCCTCATCTCCGGTGAGACGGTTTACTCGATTGACGATACCACCGGCAGCGTCGTGGGCATTTCCGCGCCCAATCCGAACCTCAAGCCGACCACGGCCGACAACCTTGACCTGTCGGCTGAATTCTACGACGCCAACGGCGGGCTGCTCACCGCGTCGACGTACTACAAACGCATCAAGAGCTTCATCTACACCTCGCAGTCCACCACCACCAACGACAGTAGCCTGGGTGGCAATGTGCCGACCGGGACCACGTTTCAGAACGGCGTGCCAGTGAGCATGCCCGAGAATGGCGGAACAGCCACGCTGTTCGGTACGGAGCTGGCCGTCAGCAAGCAGTTCCTGGGCTTGCCGGGCTTCTGGAGTCACTTCGGCGCCAGCGCCAATGTCACGCTACAGCACAGCTCGGCCGATAGCGGTCGCGTCGACCACCCCGGCAGCACATGGCTGCCGCGGGCACCGGAAAAAATCTATAACGCGGATCTGTTCTACGACGACTCGCACGTCCGCGCCGACCTTACGTACAACTACACCGGCCTGCAGCTGATCGGCCTGACCAGCGACCGGCTCGACTATTACCTGCAGCCCGTCAAAACGCTCAGCTTCAACGCCACGTATCACTTGACTCGTGGTTTGGACGCGGGCTTCTCGGTGCGGAACCTGCTGAACGAGGCGACCTTCTACGAAACGCAAGGCAAATCCCGGCGCTATCTGGCCTATGACCCGGGCGCCGATGGCGCATATGTGGATACGGGACGTGTCTACATGGTCAACCTGAGCTATTCCTTCTGACGCTCAGCTGTCTCTGGATCGCCCATCGGTCATGCTGTCGATCAGCATGACCGATGCCCGGGATGTGGCTGTTCAAGCGGCGCCCTGTAACCGAGCAAGGATTGGCATGTGAAAAACGCTTCGACCCGCTACCGCCTGATCATCGCGCTGATCGCGGCAGCCTGGATGACGCATGCACCCGCTTCTGCCGTTGCCAGCCAGGACATGCAGCTGGAGCGCGTCATACTTCTGTACCGGCACGGTGTGCGTACGCCGCTTCCTGGAGAAATCCAGGCGAATGAAGTTCATGGCAAGCCCTGGCCTCACTGGTCGCAGGCGCCCAGCGAGCTGACCCCGCATGGCGCACTTGGCGCCGAGCGCATGGGCGCGTACGACCGCCAGCGCCTGGTGCACGAAGGACTGTTTGCGGCAGAAAAATGTCCGGCCGCCTCCAGCATCTGGTTCTGGGCCAATACCGATCAACGCACTATCGCCAGCGCCAAAGCGCTTGCGCAAGGTTTCGCGCCGGGCTGTCCCGTTGTCGTTGGACATCTTCGCCAGGGCAGTGACGACCCCCTGTTTCATGCCGTCGAATCCGGCGCCGCAGCATCGGATGCGGTTGACGCTGTGGCATCCATTCAATCGCAGACGGGTGGTCCGGACGCGCTGACGGCGACGCATAGCGCGGATCTGGCGGTCATGGCATCCGTGCTTGGCTGCCGCCCCGGCGACACTCAGCCTGTTTGCGATTCGC
>CBAAAD010000229.1:0-5380 GCA_964658785.1 uncultured Methylobacterium sp. | reverse complement strand
CGCTCCAGCTCGGCCAGCGTGCGCCGCGCGTCGGCGATCACCGATTTCGGCAGGCCGGCCAGCGCCGCCACCTGCAGGCCGAAACTGCGGTTGGCCGGGCCGTCCTTCACCGCGTGCATGAAGACCAACTGCTCGCCCAGCTTTTTGTCGTGAAACTCGACGGCATCCAGATGCACGTTGGCGATCGACGGATATTCGCCGGCCAGCTCGGTCAGCTCGAAATAATGCGTGGCGAACAAGGTGTACGAGCGGCTGCTCGCCGCCAGATGCACGGCCGCCGCGCGCGCCAGCGACAGGCCGTCGTAGGTGCTGGTGCCGCGGCCGACTTCGTCCATCAGTACCAGACTATGCTCGGTCGCGTTGTGCAGGATGTTGGCCGTCTCGCTCATCTCCACCATGAAGGTGGACTGGCCGCGCGACAGGTCGTCACCCGCGCCGATGCGGGTAAAGATGCGGTCGATCGGGCCGATCACCGCGCGCGCCGCCGGCACGTAGCTGCCGATATGGGCCAGCAGCACGATCAGCGCGTTCTGGCGCATATAGGTCGATTTGCCGCCCATGTTCGGGCCGGTGATCACCAGCATGCGGCGACCCTGCTGACTCGTCGCGTCGTCAAGCATCAGATCGTTCGGCTCGAACGGCTCGTCGCGAACTTTCTCCACCACCGGATGACGCCCGCGCTCGATGGCGATGCCGGGCATGTCGGTGAGTTCGGGCGCGCTCCAGTCCAGTGCGTCGGCGCGTTCGGCCAGGGTGGCCAGCACGTCGAGTTCGGCCATTGCGATGGCGGCGGATTTCAGCGGCTCCAGCTGTTCGATCAGCGTGTCGAGCAGCGCCTCGTAAATCGCTCTTTCGCGCATCAGCGAGCGCTCTTTCGCGGAGAGCACCTTGTCCTCGAAGTTTTTCAGCTCTTCGGTGATGTAGCGCTCGGCATTCTTGGTGGTCTGCCGGCGCGTGTAGTGCGTTGGCGCCTTGTCCGCCTGTGCCTTGGTGATTTCGATGTAGTAGCCGTGCACGCGGTTGTAGCCGACCTTCAGCGTGGTGATCCCGCTGGCGGCTTTCTCGCGCTCCTCCAGTTCGACCAGGTACTGATCGGCGTGGGTGGACAGCCGGCGCAGTTCATCGAGCTCGTCGTCGTAGCCGTCGGCGATCACACCGCCATCGCGCTGCAGTACCGGCGGCTGCGCGACCACAGCGCGGGCCAGCATCGCGGCGATGCCGGCGTGGTCACCGATGCGTTCGACGAGAGAAGCCAGCAAGGGCGACGCTTCTCGAGGAGTGCGGCCATGGATGGCCGCTTCTTGATCTTCGCGCGCATGGATGAGCGCACTGATACCAGGTGCTGCGGCAAGGCCGTCTCGCAGCGTGGATAGATCGCGCGGCCGCGCCGAGCGCAGCGCCACGCGGGCGAGGATGCGTTCCAGATCGCCGATGCCGCGCAGCGCTTCGCGCAGCGGTTCATAGCGGCGGGCGTCGATCAATATGCCGATCGCCTGATGCCGCAGACGCAGCACCTCGCGCGAGCGCAGCGGCCGGTTGAGCCAGCGGCGCAGCAAGCGCGCGCCCATCGGCGTGACGGTCTCATCGAGCACGCCGAGCAGCGTGTGTTCGGTGCGGCCGCTGGGGTGGGTGTCGATTTCAAGATTGCGCCGCGTGGCGGCATCCAGCGCGATCGTCTCGCTGGCGTTTTCCACCGCCATGCCGGACAGATGCGGCAGCGCGCTTTTCTGGGTTTCCTCGACGTAGCCCAGCAGGCAGCCGGCAGCGGCGATGGCCAGCGGCAGATCGTGCGCGCCAAAGCCGCCGAGGTCGCGCGTGCCGAAGAACCGGTTGAGCTCGCGTTTGGCCGTGTCGATATCGAAATGCCACGGTGGCCGTTTGCGCAGGCCGGGCAGGTTGCTGACGAATTTCGGCCACGCGATGTTTTCGTCGACCAGCGTTTCGGCCGGCTGCAGACGCGCCAGTTCGGCGGCCAGCGCTTCGGCGTTGGGCACTTCGCTGAGCAGAAAGCGGCCGCTGCTCAGATCGACCCAGGCCAGCCCGTAGCTGTCGCGCGGGCCGCCGGCGATCGCCAGCAGCAGGTTGTCGCGGCGTTCCTCCAGCAGCGCGGCGTCGGTCACCGTGCCCGGCGTGACGATGCGCACCACTTTGCGCTCGACGATGCCCTTGGCCAGCGCCGGATCGCCGATCTGTTCGCAGATCGCCACCGACTCGCCCAGCCGCACCAGCCGCGCCAGATAATTCTCCGCCGCGTGATACGGCACGCCCGCCATCGGAATCGGCGCGCCGCCCGACTGCCCGCGCTGGGTCAGCGTGATATCCAGCAGACGCGCCGCCTTGCGCGCATCGTCGAAAAATAGCTCGTAGAAATCACCCATCCGGAAAAACAGCAGCACATCCGGATGCGCCGCCTTGGCGCCGAGGTACTGACGCATGAACGGGGTGTGCTGGGAAAGATCGTCTTGGGTCATGCGCTGCAGTTATTGGGGTGGTCGCTTGGATTAATGGATGGATCGAGTCAGGCGCGTTGCTTCGCGCGACAGATGAAATCCCAGTCCATCAGTCTCGCACGGAGCCGTATTGGGTTCCTATCAACCAGCGGCGTTGTTGCGCGCGCTGCCATGTCGCGCCACCGCCTTCGCCCTAGGTGCGACCGCCCAGCGGCGACGGGCAGGCGAACCGGGCGTGACATAATTCGAGTATTCCCAGTCATCGAGTTTCTGCGATGGATTTTTCCGATACGCATCTGCATGAGCTGGCCAAGGAGGTAGCCGCCATCGTGATCGCGCAAAAGCTGATGGTGGTGACCGCCGAGTCCTGCACCGGCGGCTGGATCGCCAAGACGCTGAGCGATCTGCCGGGCAGTTCGGGCTGGTTTGACACCGGCGTGGTGACCTACAGCTACCAGGCCAAGGAGGCGCTGCTCGGGGTGAATCCGCGCACGCTGGAGCGCACCGGCGCGGTCAGTGAGGAAACCGCTCTGGAAATGGTCTCCGGGGCGCTGGCGCGCTTTGGTGCCGGGGTCGCGGTGGCGGTTACCGGCATCGCCGGGCCCTCCGGCGGCACGGTGGAAAAACCCGTCGGCACGGTCTGGATCAGCTGGAAACGGCGCGGCGGCTACGGCCGCGCGCAACTGTTTCACTTTCCCGGCGACCGCGAGGCCGTGCGCCGACAGACTGTGGCCGCCGCGCTCACCGGCTTGCGCCAAACCCTGACGGAATGAAGCGCCGCACGCCGCCAGATTGGCTTGACGGGTGTGGGATACTTCAACGGTATCGAACCGATCCGCCGTGATCGCAGCCCGTGAGACCCGCGCCGGGCATGATCCTCTCCAGTGACTCACCCGTCTTTCAGCCACACATCATTTCAGACCAACCGGAATTCAAGACCATGACGATCGATGACAACAAGCGCAAGGCACTCACTTCCGCGCTCGGCCAGATCGAAAAGCAGTTCGGCAAGGGCGCGATCATGCGCATGGGCGACCGCGTCAACGAAGCCATCGAAACCGTGTCCACCGGCTCGCTCGGGCTGGATATCGCGCTCGGCGTCGGCGGCCTGCCGCGCGGCCGCGTGGTGGAAATCTACGGGCCGGAGTCGTCGGGCAAAACCACGATGACCCTGCAGGCCATCGCCAGCTGCCAGCGCGCCGGCGGCACCGCGGCCTTCATCGACGCCGAGCACGCGCTCGATCCCACCTACGCCGAAAAGCTCGGCGTGAAAGTGGACGATCTGCTGGTGTCGCAGCCCGATACCGGCGAGCAGGCGCTGGAAATCGCCGACATGCTGGTGCGTTCGGGCGCAGTCGACATGGTCGTGGTCGACTCGGTCGCCGCGCTGACGCCGAAGGCCGAAATCGAGGGCGAGATGGGTGACTCCCACGTCGGCCTGCACGCCCGCCTGATGAGTCAGGCGCTGCGCAAGCTCACCGCCAACATCAAGAAATCCGGCACGCTGGTGATCTTCATAAACCAGATTCGCATGAAGATCGGCGTGATGTTCGGCAGCCCGGAAACCACCACCGGCGGCAACGCGCTGAAGTTCTATGCCTCGGTGCGCCTGGATATCCGCCGCATTGGCGCGGTGAAGCGCGGCGACGAGATCATCGGTTCGGAAACCCGCGTCAAGGTGGTCAAGAACAAGGTGGCGCCGCCGTTTCGCCAGTGCGAGTTCGAAATCCTCTACGGCGAAGGCACCTCGCGCGAGGGCGAGATCATCGAGCTGGGCGTGGCGCAGAACCTGATCGACAAGTCCGGCGCCTGGTACAGCTACAAGGGCGACCGCATTGGCCAGGGCAAGGAAAACGTGCGCCAGTTCCTGCGGGACAATCCGGCCATCGCCAACGAAGTCGACGCGCAGCTGCGCGAGCGCCTGCTGGTGCCGGTCGGCAAGCCGGCCGCTGCGTCGACCGAAGAGGCGCTCGAGGAAGCGTGAGTCTTGCATCCTGACGCTTCACGGCAGGCAACATGGCCCGGCTCGTCCGGGCCATGTGCGTTTGTGGGGGCAACCCGATGAAACGCCGCCCGGGCGCCGATGACCCGGCCAAGCCCAGGCGCAGCGCCTACGACAAGGCGCTGGGCCTGCTGGCGCGGCGCGAGCATTCCAAGCGCGAGCTGAAAACCAAGCTGCGCCAGGGCGGCTACGAGGGCGAGGAAACCACCGAGGCGATCGACCGCCTCGGCGAGCAGCAGTATCA
Organism: uncultured Methylobacterium sp.; assembly: GCA_964658785.1. Lineage (GTDB taxonomy): Bacteria > Pseudomonadota > Gammaproteobacteria > Xanthomonadales > Rhodanobacteraceae > Rhodanobacter. Next base: position 684 of record CBAAAD010000229.1, on the reverse strand, counting down.
GGACGACGACCGCTTCGGCGAAGTGCTGTTGCGCAGCCGGATCGCGCAGGGCTACGGCCCGATGCGACTGCGCATGGAGCTGAAGACTCATGGGCTCAGCGACGCCCGCATCCGCGAATTGTTGAACGAGGCCGAGGTCGACTGGGTCGCTTCGGCCTCGTCCCAGCTGCGCCGCCGCTACGGCAGCGTGGGCGTCGCGGACCCCGCTGAAAGGGCGAAGCGGGCGCAGTTCCTCTTGCGCCGGGGCTTTGACGGCTCCACAGTACGGAGTGTTACCCACGCCGACGTGGACGAAGCCGCCGACGACAGCCCCTGAGATCCATCATCCAGCGATGATGCCCGGGCGCCTCGCTTGGGTTCGAGCGCGGCGTGGCCTCCCGACTGATGGCCATGACGATCCGCATGAAAACCTCTGAAATCCGCTCCACCTTTCTCGACTACTTTCGCTCCAAGGGTCACACCATCGTGCCGTCCAGCTCGCTGGTGCCGTCCAGTGATCCGACGCTGCTGTTCACCAACTCGGGCATGGTGCAGTTCAAAAATGTTTTTCTTGGCAGCGAAAAGCCGGGATACGTGCGGGCGGCCGACGTGCAGCGCTGCCTGCGCGCCGGCGGCAAGCACAACGATCTGGATGCCGTGGGCTATACCGCGCGCCACCACACGTTTTTCGAGATGCTGGGCAAC
>CBAAAD010000228.1:0-5396 GCA_964658785.1 uncultured Methylobacterium sp. | reverse complement strand
AGCGGCGCCGTGCTGGCAACCAAGCAGGGCTGGCCCGGCGGCACCACGAATATTTCACCAGGACAGTCGGTGGATTTCGATCTCGGCAGGCTGCTCCGTTACCAGCCCGAAATGGAAACTTATTCGGCAGGCGTCTCGGACGTACGCACCTGGTAACTGGTCGCAGGCCGGGGCGCTAGCGCCACCGGCTTGTTCGGTGAATAACCCCGACGCATTCGCCGTGCCTTCGCACGGCGAATGCGTTGCCCGTTTACCGGTAACGATGCGGCGCTTTTGGCGCTGGCGCTGTTAGCCAATCCGCACGATGGCCCGGCAAAATCGATACGTGGCGCGTGACCTTGAGATGTCTGCCACTCGTCGAGAGGGTTCATTTGAGGGCGCATGCCATAAGCGCAGCACGGGCGCGAGCGCAGCTCAGCGTTAAATACGCGGCGCGGTTATTGACCAACCTGGTGCCCCCGCAGCGAGAGGCGCAGCTGGCTTCGGGCCCGCTCTTGATCCGTCTTGCCGCTGGCCGTAGGCCTGACGCCGTTGGCGCTCCCGTAAAAGCGCTAGTCATCTCGAGGCCGGGGCCGGGCTCCATCGAGGTGGACGCATCATGCATCCACCGATCACTTATTCAGTGCAGCACAAACAGCTTGTCGAAGCCCGCTACGCGCAGGGTGCCACGCAGGGCCGACCCGGCATTGACGATGCGAATTTCGGCGCGATCGCCACCGGCGTGCTCGCGCAGCAGCAGCAGCATGCCGAGCGCCGAGCTATCCATCGTGCCGACCTCGCCCATGTCCATGATGTAGCTGCGCGCCGGCTTGCGATCACCCAGGCAGGCATCGTGAAACGCGCGATGCACGGTGAAGTCAAAATGTTCGCCGAACTGCAGCGTCAGGCAGTCCTGTTCGGTGTCGTGATGGATGTTGAGGTTCATGGCGTGCTCCTTCAGAACAATTCGATTTCGCCGGCGTCCATCGTGCTCTGCAAAGCAGGCCCGCGTGAACGCAGGCGCGCTTTTTCGCGCTGCAGAGCCAGTCTGGTGCGAACCCGCTGCGCACGCTCTTCCAGCGCCACGGCATCGATCGGCCCGCAGGCAATTTCCTCGATGTCGCGGGTGGTTTCAGCCGCGACGCCCTGCAGCTCGACCAGGCGCGTACGGGTCTGGTTGATCAACTGGCTGAGAATGTCCTCGAACTGCAGCGAACGGATGGTGGTGGATACGTCGTTGCTCAAGCCGCGGCTGATTTCCACCACCTGGTCGGCGACGGCACTGGTCCGCGCATCGCTCTCGGTCACGTGGGCCATCATGGCGTCGATACCGCCCTTGGCCGACAGCGCCACATTGAGATCCTGCGAGGCAAGCGCACCAATCAGGCCACGGACCTGATCCATCGCCGTGCGCGCACGCTCGACGTGGCTGCCGATCTGCTCGTTGAACTGATTGGAGTGGCTGGCCAGGTTGCGAATCTCACCGGCGACCACGGCAAAGCCGCGGCCGGCCTCGCCGGCACGTGCCGCCTCGATGGCGGCGTTCAGTGCAAGCAGGTTGGTCTCCTCGGCGATGGTGTTGACGTTCTTGAGCAGCGCGAAAACCGCGTCCATTTCTTTGGACATGCCATCGATGCGATAGACGATGCGCAGGCTTTCACGCGACAGCTGCACGATCAGCCCAACGAAATGTTCCAGCAGGTCACTGGTTCGCGCCGCAAAATCCTGTACCGAAACGCCGCCGTTCTGCACATCGATGATCTGTCTGAGCAGCGACTGCTGCAGACCGGTCTTTTGCGAGAGGCCGTCGAATCCGCCACCGAGCTCGGACACCGCGTCGCGCAGCAGATCCAGCGCCTGGTGCAGTTCGCGTGACGCGTGGCCCAGCTCATCGACCAGCGCGCCGCGCACATCTTCGAGCGCCTCACGCACCGGCGTGGTGTCCACTGCCGCTTGCGTTTCTGGTTGTCCGATCGCGCCGCTGGCAAGCCGCCCGTATTCCCAGAGCCAAACCGCGCCGATGGCGACCATCAGCAATGGCGCCAGCCATAGCGGATGCCACAACAGGCACAAAAGTAACGCCATCGCACTGGCAGCGATGCCGACGACGGGCCGTGGAATGGAGTTTGCGTTAGGCACTGACATGAGAAATTCCGATACTTCAGGAGACGACGCGCAGCGCGCCGGCAATGGGTTGTTGAGCCAGCGCAAGCAGTCGCGCGGCAATGCGTTCAAGCGGCAGCATTTCGTCGGCCGCCTTCATTTTCCACGCCGCGCCGGGCATGCCCCACACCACCGACGACGCCTCGTCCTGCACCAGCGTGGGCGCGCCGCCTTCGCGCAACTCGAGCAAGCCGCGGGCACCGTCATCGCCCATGCCCGTCAGCAGCACCGCGACCGTCGAGGCACCGACATGCGCCGCCATGGAACGGAACAGCACATCGACGCTCGGCTTGTGGCGATTGACCTGCGGACCATCATGCAGACGGCAGACGTGCTTGGCGCCGTCCCAAAGCACCAGCAGATGCTGACTGCCTGGCGCGATGTACGCATGACCGGGCTGAATCGGCTGGCCGTCGCGCGCTTCGCATACGCGCATCGCGGAGCAGTGGTCCATGCGGGCCGCGAACGGACCGCTGAAGGCTGCCGGAATATGCTGCGTAATAACGATGGGCGGCGCATCGGGCGGCATCGCCGCAAGCACCACACGGATCGCTTCGGTACCGCCGGTGGAGGCGCCGATAGCGATAATTCGGCTGCCGCCGCGCGTTCCCGGTGATGTCGAGCGTGGCAATACCGCATCAGCGGAAAGCCGTGGCGGCACGTCCAGCTTCTGCACCGCCGTATAGGCACGTGGTCTGGAGAGCGCCGCCAGCTTCACCTTGGCGCAGATCTCCTGGGCACTGCCGGCAAAACTGCTGGCCAGATCGCTCGATGGCTTGGTGAAAAAGTCCACCGCACCAAGCTCCAGCGCGCGCAGCGTCACCTCGGCGCCGCGCTCGGTCAGCGAAGAAACCATCACGACCGGCATCGGCCGCAGGCGCATGAGGTTTTCCAGAAACGTCAGACCGTCCATACGCGGCATCTCGACGTCGAGCGTGAGCACGTCGGGATTGAGCAGCTTGATCTTGTCGCGTGCGATCAGCGGATCAGCGGCCACGCCCACTACCTCGATGCCGGGATCGGATTCGAGCATGGCCGACAGCATCTTCCGCACCAAAGCGGAGTCGTCGACTACAAGGACGCGCACTTTTTCCATTGCTAATGTTCTCGTCTTGTATCGGTAAAACTGCGCCAGAGGCAGATACCGTCAATTCGGCATCGGCACGTGCCGAGCGATCAACGGGCTCCAGCTAAAACAGTTCCACCTCACCCTTTATCGGATCATTTGCCAAACGCTTGAGGTAATGTTCTTCGCGATCGGTCACGGCCACGTCGCGGACCGCACGCAGCTGACGCACTCGAACGCGTCCACTGGCCGGAAAAAACTGCACCTGACGCGGATAGATGTCGCCAAGATCCTCGGCCAGCAGCTGCAGATTTTCCGCAGCGAGATAGCGCCGGATGAACGCGATATTGCGCTGACCGACGTCGGTCATCTGCGCCAGCACCCGGCCACCGCCAAACACTTTCACCACCAGATTCTCCCGGCGTCCGCCGGCCTTGAGAATCGCGTTGATCAGCTGCTCCATGGCGTCGTTGCCGTAGCGTGCGGCACGCCCCACCGCGGATGACCAGCTGTCGCGCTCCCCTAGCGGCTCCGGCAGCATGAAATGATTCATCCCGCCGATCTGTCGCTGGCTGTCACGAACGCACGCGGAGACGCACGACCCGAGGACAGTCGAAATCATTTCTTCCTGCGCACTGACATAGAACTCGCCGGGCAACACCTTGACCGTCATGCAGCCATGGCTGGGATCCCAGAAACGGCGCATGTGTTCAAACCCGGGTATCACCGCCGGCATGGCTTTCAAGGCGGCTACTCCGGATGCAAAGCCGTTCATGCCACGCGCTTCCGGTAGACCGTACGGCCGACCAGATCGAACGCGTCGCTGAGGCCATACATCGACTCGGAATGACCAAGAAAAAGATAGCCGCCGGGACCGAGCAGTTCGGCGTAGCGCTCGAACAGTTTCTGCTTGGTCGGCTTGTCGAAGTAGATCACCACGTTGCGGCAGAAGATCGCGTCGAACGGCCCGCGCATGGGCCACGCATGCAGCAGATTCAGCGGCTCGATGCTGACCAGCTCGCGCAGACGCGGATGGATTCGCGCAAGCCCCTGGTACGCGCCATCGCCCCGCAGAAACCAGCGCTGGCGACGGGCATCGGATACACCGGTGAGGCGATCCAGCGGGTACTCACCGCGCCGCGCGGTATCCAGCGCCTGCGGCGACAGATCCGTCGCCAGAATGCGCGCATCCACGCTACGTCCGGTCCGCTCCAGCGCTTCGGCCAGCACCATGGCCAGCGCATACGGCTCTTCGCCGGTGGAGCAGCCGGCCGACCAGATGCGCAGCCTGTTTCCTTGACGGTCGAGCCAGCGTGGCAACAGCTCGTCGGTCAGCAGATCGTAGTGATGCATCTCGCGAAAGAACGAGGTGACGTTGGTGCTGATCGCGCTGGCCAATTCGCCCAGCTCGCCTTCCGGGTCCCGACGCAGCAACTCGACATACGCGCCGAAGCCCGGCAGTTGAAGGGCGCGCAGCCGTCGACCCAGCCTGCCCTGCACCAGCTGACGCTTCTGCTCGCCCAGCACGATGCCGCAGTGCTGGTAGACGAAGCTGCACAGAAAGGCGAAGTCGTCGTCGGCAAGCGTGGCACCGCTGAGGGCGGTCGCAGTCACGCTGGCATCGGCGAGGGTTGGGCGCGCGGACATGAGATCAGAACTCCTTCCATGCTCCGCTCTCGGCGGTTTCCATAGCGCGTGGTGGCTCGACCCGAGGGGCGGTCTGGCGAACGGCGGCGAATACCGCCTGGGCCTCGAGATCCGCCACGCTGCTCTTTACGCGCGGGGCAACGACAGCCGCCGTCGCTCCACCACCCACCCGGAAAAAGCCGACCTGGCGCGTCAGTTCGCTCGCCTGCTCGTGCATGGCGCGCGCCGCGGCCGAGGCTTCCTCCACCAGTGCGGCGTTCTGCTGAGTCATTTCATCCATCTGCGACACAGCGTTGTTGACCTGATCGATACCGGCCGACTGTTCCTGGCTCGCCGCCGCAATCTCGGCGACGATATCGGTGACCTTCTTCACGCTCTCGACGATTTCCGCGAGCGCCTTGCCCGACTGATCGACCAGCGCCGTGCCCGCCTTGACCTTGTCCGCGCTGTCGTTGATCAGCAGCTTGATCTCCTTGGCGGCGCCGGCGCTGCGCTGGGCCAGATTGCGCACTTCCGTGGCGACCACGGCAAAGCCGCGGCC
>CBAAAD010000227.1:0-5403 GCA_964658785.1 uncultured Methylobacterium sp. | reverse complement strand
TCGAGCCGCCGCTGACCGCGCTGAACATCGACTCGCCGCAAAACAGCTTGCCGATGGCGATGCCGTAGATACCGCCAACGAGTTGTGCGCCATCCCAAACCTCCACGCTGTGCGCGTCGCCGCGATCGCGCAGCGCCTGGTAGGCCTGCATCATGTCCGGGCTGATCCATGTGCCGCGCTCTTTGGCCCGCGCGCCGGCGCAGCGACGAATCACCTGATCGAAAGCGTGATCGACAGTCACCGTCCAGCCGCAGCTTGCCAATGAACGCCGCGTGCGCCGGCTGACGTGCAGGGCGTCGGTGCGAAACACGCAGCGCGGATCGGGCGACCACCAGAGAATGGGTTCGCCCTCGTTGAACCAGGGAAAGATGCCGTGGCGATAGGCGTTGAGCAGGCGCTCGGCCGACAGGTCGCCGCCGAAGGCGAGCAGCCCGTTCGGCTCATGCAACGCACGCCTTGGATTAGGGAAGGGTTCGAGGATGCCGGCGCGCAGCTGCGGCAAAACGATCATGGCGGTGCAGGTACCGGCGCGTACGGCGAATGCTCCATCAGCTCCGCGTAATACGCCTCGCGCGAGCACGCTTCATGCACCAGCGCGTTGCGCACCGCGAGGTCGAAGCTCTCGTTCATCAGGTAGTGGCGCGAGTGCGTGCGGGTCGGCAAAAAGCCGCGGGCCATCTTGTGCTCGCCCTGCGCGCCGGGCTCGAAGGTCTGCAGTTGGTTGGCGATGCAGAGCTCGATGCCGAGGTAATAGCACAGCTCGAAGTGCAGCCCCTGTACCTCAACCAGGCTGCCCCAGTAGCGGCCGTACAGCGTGCTGTTGCCGACCATAAATAGCGCCATCGCCACGATGCGGCCGTCCATGCGCGCGGTCGCGACCTGCACCCGATCGCCCAAGGTGCGGCCGAGATGTCGGAAAAACGGCAGCGTCATGGCCGCGTGGTTGCCCTTCATGTCGAAGGTGGTTTCGTACAGCGCGTGCAGTTCGCGCCAGTCGCCCTCGCTGAGCGTGCTGCCGGCTTCCATCGCGATCTGCAGGCCCGACTCGCTGGCCTGACGGCGCTCCTGCCGGATATTTTTTCGCTTTTTGCCGGTGAGGCCGGCGAGAAACGCTTCGAAATGCCGGTAGCCGCGGTTGTGCCAGTGAAACTGCCAGTCGAAGCGCTGCAGCCAGCGCGCGTCGAAGGCGGGCAGGTCGGTCTCCAGCAGAAAATTGACGTGCACCGACGACAGCCCAAGCCGCTCCGTTTCGGCGACGAGTGCGGCGACCAGCAGCTTCTTGGTTTCCTCGCTGCGCGCCAGCAGCCGCGGTCCGGGCACGGGCGAGTAGGGCGCGGCACACAGCAGCTTGGGGTAGTAATCGCCGCCGGCACGTTCGAAGGCGTTGGCCCAGGAAAAGTCGAACACGAATTCGCCGTGCGAGTTGCCCTTCAGATACGCCGGGGCGGCAGCGATCAATTGATCACCGTCGACGATGACCAGATGATGCGCCTGCCAGCCGTAGTCGCGGCGCAGGCAGCCGTGTTCTTCCATGCCGCGCAAAAAGGCGTAGCTGACGAACGGGTTGCCGTCGTCGATCAGCGCATCCCACTGCGAGGCATCGACGCTGGCCAGATTGTCGAGCACGCGAAGTTCGCTCATCGCTCTACTCTACGACAGCGCTGATCAACGAAGCGTCCAGCGCGACGCCGCGACGCATGAGCGAACTCAGCCGATCAGATTCTGCTGATCCAGCCAGCGCTCGGCGTCCAGTGCGGCCATGCAGCCGAAGCCCGCCGACGTGATGGCCTGACGATAGACGTGATCGGCGACGTCGCCGGCGGCGAACACGCCCGGTACCGAGGTCGATGTGGCCATGCCGTGCAGGCCGCTCTGAATCTTGATGTAGCCGTCGTGCATCTCGAGCTGGCCGTCAAAGATGCCGGTGTTCGGGGTATGCCCGATCGCGACGAAGAAGCCGGTGGCCTCGATCTCGCGGGTGGCGCCTGATTCGATGTCCTTCACGCGCACGCCGGTGACGCCGGAGTCGTCGCCCAGCACTTCATCGATGCCCGAATTCCAGACCAGCTCGATCTTGCCGGCGGCGGCTTTCTCGAACAGCTTGTCCTGCATGATCTTTTCCGCGCGCAGCTTGTCACGGCGATGGATCAGATAGACCTTTTTCGCGATATTGGATAGGTACAACGCCTCTTCGACGGCCGTGTTGCCGCCGCCGATCACCACCACGTCCTGGTCGCGGAAAAAGAAGCCGTCGCAGGTGGCGCAGGCGGATACGCCGCGGCCCTTGAACTTCTCTTCCGAGGCAATGCCCAGATACTTCGCCGTGGCACCGGTGGTCACAATGAGCGCGTCGGCGGTGTAGGTGCCGGAATCACCCTTGAGCACGAACGGGCGCTGCTGCAGATCCACCGAGTGGATATGGTCGAAGATCATTTCGGTGTGGAAACGCTCGGCGTGCTCGGCCATGCGCTTCATCAGATCCGGGCCCTGCAGGCCTTCCACGTCGCCGGGCCAGTTGTCCACCTCGGTGGTGGTCATCAGCTGGCCGCCCTGCTGCAGGCCGGTGATCATGGTCGGCTTGAGGTTGGCGCGCGCGGCGTACACCGCCGCGGTATAGCCGGCGGGGCCGGAGCCGAGGATCAACAGGCGGCTGTGTTTGGTGGCGGTGCTCATGGGTATAATCCTTGGGTTTGCTGGACGCTTTGATCGCAGCTTGATAGTCGTTCGTGTCGCCCGCGTTTCCGTCCAAGAGACGGTTGGGGGACGACAACTTTCCATCCGCAAGGATGGGGAACGCGGGCCCGCGATTCAAGCGCTGCGGCAATGGATATTCACCAATCCCGCTCCCAAACCCTCTGGCGCCTTCCCATAGCGCCTGCCATGACAACCACAGGACTGCCTCCCATGCGTATCGGTATCCCCTCCGAAACCAAGACCCTTGAAGGTCGTGTCGCCCTGGTGCCCGCCGCCGCCGCCGATCTGGTGCGCCGCGGCCACGAGGTATTCATCCAGGCCGGTGCCGGCCTGAAAAGCGGCTTTTCCGACGAGGCCTACAGCAGCGCCGGCATCAAGATCGTGGCCGACGCCGCGGCGCTCTACGAAGCCGGCGAGCTGATCGTCAAGGTGAAGGAGCCGGTGGCCGGCGATCTGGCCCTGCTGAAGAAGCATCACCTGCTGTTCTGCTACCTGCACCTGGCGGCCGAGCCCGCGCTGACCAAGAGCCTGCTCGATATCGGCCTGACCGGCATCGCGTTCGAGTCGGTGGACGAGAACGGCGTGCTGCCGCTGCTGCTGCCGATGTCGGTGATTGCCGGCCGTATCGCCACGCAGATCGGCACCACGCTGCTGCATCGTCCGCAGGGCGGCAAGGGCAAGCTGCTGGGCGGCATGGCCTCCACCCCGCGCGGCAAGGTCGTGGTGCTGGGCGCGGGTGCGGCCGGTGGCAACGCCGCCGCGCTGGCCGCCGCGGCCGGTGCCAACGTGGTGGTGTTCGACAAGCGTCAGGATCGCCTCGCCGAAATGATGGCGATGGGCCCGAACGTCACCGCGCTGTATGCCTACGAGTCGTCCGTGGCCGAAGAAGTGCGCAATGCCGACATCGTCGTCGGCGCCGTGCTGATCCCCAGCGCCAAGGCGCCGCGTGTGGTCACCGAGGCGATGGTGAAGACGATGGAGCCGGGCAGCGTGCTGGTGGATATTTCGATCGACCAGGGCGGCTGCTTCGAAACCTCCAAGCCGACCACCTGGAAAGAGCCGACCTATGACGTGCACGGCGTGACGCATTTCTGCGTCACCAATATGCCGGGCGCGGTGCCGCAGACCTCGTCGGTGGCGATCTCGGCGGCGATCCTGCCGTACGTGCAGCGTCTGGCGGCCGGCAACGAGTGGCGCGAGTTTGCGCCGCTGAGCGGCGGCATCAATATCGACGGCGGCAAGCTGGTGCATCCGGCATTGCAGGGTATGCTCTGAGCAAGTCCGCGAAAGGGAAGCCTTCCAAGGTGGCGCGCATTGCAACCGCAAAACAGCAACCCAGGGAAGGCCTCAGCGAAGAGCTGAAGCGCCGGCTGCGTGAAGCCGGCGCCCTGCTGCTGATGCCGCTGGCGCTGTATCTGCTGGTCTGCCTGCTCAGCTACGACGCACGCGATCCGAGCTGGACCAATGCCAGCCAGATCAACATCGTGCAGAACTTCGGCGGCACGTTCGGCGCGCATATCGCCGACTTGCTGCGCTGGATCTTTGGCTACGTCGCCTACTGCTTTCCGCTGCTGCTGCTGTTGCTGGGCGTGCAGGTGCTGCGCCAGCGCGGCGAGCGGCGCGTGCAGGCGTGGGAGCCGTCGCTGCGGCTGATCGGCTCGGTGTTCTTCTTCATCACCGGCCCCGCGCTGCTGTATCTCAATTTTGGCGATGATCCCGTGCCGCCGCAGGGCGCCGGCGGCATCATCGGCCTGTGGGTGGGTCGTCCTCTTTCGCAGGCTTTGGACAAAGGTGCGCCGCTGCTGCTGCTGGCGATGTTTCTGGTCGCCGTGACGCTGGCCACCGGCCTCTCGTGGTTCAAGCTGATGGACTGGACCGGCCAGACCGTGCTTCGGCTCGGCGGCTGGTTCAAGGGCAAGATGCGCGAGGCGCCGCAGGCGATGGCCGCGCGTCAGGCCCGCACCGAGCGCGACGTGGTGAAGAAGGCCGATGCGGTCAAGCAGGCCAACCGCGAACCGGTGCGCATCGAGTCGCCGCCAGCGCCGGTGGTCAAGAGCGAGCGGGCCAAGCTGGAAACGCAGATTCCGCTTTTTGCCGGCGCGGCCACGCCGGGCGAACTGCCGCCGCTGTCGCTGCTGGACGAAGCGCCGCCGCAGGGGCCGGGCTACTCGGAAGAAACGCTCGAGGTGCTCTCGCGCCAGGTCGAGTTCAAGCTCAAGGACTTCAAGATCGAGGCCAAGGTCGTCGGCGCCTATCCGGGCCCGGTGATCACCCGCTTCGAGATGGAGCCGGCCGCCGGCGTGCGCGGTTCGCAGGTGTCGAGTCTGGACAAGGACATCGCCCGCGGCCTGTCCGTGGTCAGCGTGCGCGTGGTCGACGTGATTCCGGGCAAGAACGTCATTGGCCTGGAAATCCCCAATACCAACAAGCAGATCGTCTATCTGTCGGAGATCCTGCGCTCGGACAAGTACGACCAGCTGAAGTCGCCGCTGGCGCTGGCGCTGGGCAAGGACATCGGCGGCAAGCCTGTGGTGGTGGATCTGGCCAAGATGCCGCATCTGCTGGTGGCGGGCACTACCGGCTCGGGCAAATCGGTGGCGGTCAATGCGATGGTGCTGAGCCTGTTGTACAAGGCCAGCTCGAAAGACGTGCGCATGATCATGATCGACCCGAAGATGCTGGAGCTCTCGGTGTACGAGGGCATCCCGC
>CBAAAD010000226.1:0-5413 GCA_964658785.1 uncultured Methylobacterium sp. | reverse complement strand
AACTACCTCAACCCGGACGCATCACATGCCCCGTAAAAGCCGCTGAGACGATTTTGTGTATAAGTTTCGGTGACCTGCAGAGCCACTCTCGAAACGTTTAGTCATCCCGTTGTCATGCAGCATGGCGAAGATAGAACCGTGCCCGACATGACTCCCCTCCATGTCTCGGCATCTGGAGACGCCGCTCTCTCCCACAATCAAATCGGCCCGCGGCGTGGTTGATCCACGCCGCTTTTTGTGGCCGTGTTGTTGATGGCACAGGCGGCTGGCAAAAAGTCGGCCGCAAACCCCTCAAAGCAGGCCGCGCGCCGCCATCGATACAGGCTCGCCGCTGCCGATCACCAGATGATCGAGCACGCGCACGCCAATCAGGCGCAGCGCGTCGCGCAATTCGTGGGTGATCGCTCGATCGGCCGCGCTGGGCTCGGCCACGCCCGAAGGATGATTGTGCGCAAAAATTACGGCGCAGGCGTTGTGCTGCAGGCAGGCGCGCACGACCTCGCGCGGATGCACGCTGGCGCCGTCGACCGTGCCGCGGAACAGCTCCTCGAAGGCCAGTACGCGGTGGCGGTTGTCCAGATACAGGCAGCCGAATACCTCGTAGGGCAGATGGCGCAGCCGGGCCCGCAGATAATCGCCGCTGTCGCGCGGGTTGCCCAGGCTTTGCCGCTCGTGCAGCTCCTCGGCCAGGCTGCGTCGCGCCAATTCGAGAGCGGCGGCAATCCGCGCTCGCTTGGCCGGCCCCAGTCCGCCGGCACGGATCTGCCGCTCGGGGCTGCTCAACAGGGCGCCAAGACTGCCGGCGTTGCCGAGCAATTCGCGGCCCAGCGCAATCGCGTCCTTGCCACGGCTGCCGCTGCCAAGCAGTACGGCCAGCAGTTCGGCGTCGGACAAGGCCGCGCTGCCGCGGGCCAACAGTTTTTCGCGGGGACGTTCGCCTTCGGGCCAGTCTCGAATACTCATCCACACAGACTGCCGAGCGATGGCCGTTGAAGACAGCAGGTCCGGCAAATGAATCCGGTAAGCTAGCGCTCCGCCCGATTGTCAGGCCCGTCTTACATGAGTCTTGCCCAACGCCGCATCCTGCTGGGAGTGTCCGGCGGCATTGCCGCTTACAAGTCCTGCGAACTGGTCCGCCGCCTGCGCGATCTGGACGCCGACGTGCGCGTGGTGATGACCGAAAGCGCCACGCATTTCGTCAGCGCGACAACTTTTCAGGCGCTGTCGGGCCAGAGTGTGCGGGTGAGCCTGTGGGATACGCAGGCCGAAGCCGCCATGGGCCATATCGAGCTGGCGCGCTGGGCGGAACGTATGCTGATTGCGCCGGCCAGCGCCGACATTCTCGCGCGGCTGGCGCACGGCCTGGCCGATGACCTGCTGACCACGCTGTGCCTGGCCAGCGCCGCGCCGTTGTACGTGGCGCCCGCCATGAACCAGCAGATGTGGGCACATGCATCCGTGCAGGCCAACGTCGAAACCCTGCGCCAGCGCGGCGTCCAGGTGCTGGGTCCGGCGTCGGGCGATCAGGCCTGCGGCGACGTCGGTAACGGGCGGATGCTGGAAGCGCACGAACTGCGTGACGCCCTGGTCGCGTCGTTCGGCGACGGGTCCCTCGCCGGCCTGAAAGTCGTCATCAGCGCCGGCCCCACGTATGAAGACATCGACCCGGTTCGCTTCATCGGCAACCGCAGTTCCGGCCGCATGGGCTTTGCCGTGGCGCAGGCCGCCGCGCTGGCCGGTGCGCACGTCACCCTGGTCGCGGGGCCGGTGAGCCTGGCGACACCGGCCGGCGTTGCCAGGCGCGTCGACGTGCGCAGCGCGGCGCAGATGCATGCCGAAGTGCTTTCGGCGGCGCGTTCGGCGGACATCTACATCGGCGCGGCCGCCGTCGGTGATTTCCGCCCCAATGAAGTCTCCGCGCACAAGTTGAAAAAGACGTGCGACGGCGCCGGCCTGTCACTGCAGCTGAGCGAAAATCCCGACATTCTTTCCAGCCTGTCGTCGCAGCCGCAGCATCCATTTTTGGTCGGCTTTGCCGCCGAAACCCACGATGTGGCCACCTATGCGAAGCAAAAGCTCGCGCGCAAGGGACTGGACATGATTGCCGCCAACCAGGTCGGCGAAGGCCTCGGTTTCGAGGCGGCCGACAATGCGCTGAGCGTCTACTGGGCCGACGGATCGATCGATTTGCCAAGGGTCGCCAAGTCAGAGCTGGCCCGCCAGCTGATCGCCCAGGTAGCACAGCGTTATCGTGCGAGCCGCGTCGGATGAGCCGGCCGGTGATCGACGTCGCGCTGAAGATTCTGGACGAGCGTCTGGGCAAAAGTATTCCCCTGCCGGAAACGGCCACTATCGGCAGCGCCGGCATGGATTTGCGCGCGGCGCTGGAACATCCACTGACCCTGGCGCCCGGCGATAGCGTGCTGGTGCCAAGCGGCATCGCCATTTACATCGGCGACCCGGGCTGGTGTGCGCTGATCGTGCCGCGCTCCGGCCTGGGTCACAAGCACGGACTGGTGATGGGCAATCTGGTCGGCGTGATCGACGCGGACTACCAGGGCCCGCTGATGATTTCCTGCTGGAATCGCGGCACGCAGCCTTACACCATCGAGGTGGGCGACCGCATAGCGCAGCTGCTGCTGGTGCCGGTGGCGCAGGCGCGCTTGAATGTCGTGACGGAATTTGTCGCCAGCGAGCCCGGAGGCGGCGGCTTCGGCTCGACCGGTATCCGTTAGGATGGGGCTGGAAGCGGTGCGACTCGGATCCGCATCCACAATCCTTGGGGAAGGGCTATGGCGTTGAGCATCGCGAAAGTTCGGTCGCGACAGTCGCAGGTCGACTGGCGGCGCCAGCTGCCGTTGGCCGGCGGCACGCTGCTGTTTTTACTGGGCCTTTTCTGCGCATGGCAGACCTGGCTGATTGCCGACGAGGCCAGTTCAATTCAGCAGGTTCACGCGGCTCAGGATCAGGCCGTGCATGTGCTGGCCGCCGAGATTGCCGCGCAGCGCGAGACGATTCGCAAAGTGCTTGGCACGGTCGATCCCGCGACCGTGCTGGTCGATCCCGCAAAAACGGTGGCGATATTTCGTCAGCAGCTGCCGCAGGTCAAAAAACTCGAACTGTATAGCGGTGATCTGCGCGAGGTGCTGCGCGCCAACTACCGTGACTTTGGGTACGCCAAGGCGGCGCAGCTGATGACGGCGAAAAGTACCGATGGCCCACCGCTGGCGCAGAGCGTATCCGTAGGCAGCGGCGACCGTCATCTCACGCTGATTTTGCCCTTGGGTCCACTGCCGCAGCCGGTGGCGTGGGCCTGGATCGAACTGCCGTTCGCGCCGCTGCAGAAGCTGTTTGACGCGGTGTCGCCGGCCGGCGGTCGGCTGGAGCTGCGTCAGGATGATGAGCACGGTCAGATGAGCCTGTCTTCCCACGGCGCGACGTCGGCCGTGGCGGAGGTCGCTGCCAAGCCGGTGCCCGGCAGCGCGTTCAGCGTGGATGCGGCGCTGCCCGATGCTTTTATCGTGCTGCCGCACGCTTGGCCACTCGCGGCGCTGCTGACGCTGCTTGGGATCGGCGGCGCCCTTTTTCTATTGCGTATGCGCTTTCGCGCCATTGAGCTCCCTGCAACCGCACCCGAGGACGTGGCCGTGCCCGAAAGAATCAAGAAGATCAGCGCCCCCAATAATCCGGCAACAGCCAACGAGCGGCTGCTTGCTGCGCCGCCAGCGACGCCGGCCTCCAAAGTGGATCCGAGTATTTTTCGCGCCTATGACGTGCGCGGAGTCGTAGGGAAAACCTTGAACGCGCAGGTCGCCCACGCGCTCGGCCAGTCGATCGGCACGCTGATGGGAGAGAAGGGCCTGCGCGAAATCGTGGTCGGTCGCGACGGTCGCCTGTCCGGCCCCGAGCTGGCAGGCGCGCTGTCCGATGGCCTGCGCGCGGCTGGCATCGATGTGATCGACGTCGGCGCGGTGTCGACGCCGGTGGTTTACTTCGCGGCGTTTCGCTACAACACCGGCTGCGGGGTCGCGGTGACCGGCAGCCACAACCCGCCGGATTACAACGGTTTCAAGATTGTCGTCGGCGGCGAAACGCTGGCCGAAGGCGCGATCCAGGACCTGTACCAGCGCATCGCCACGGGTGCGCTGAAAAGTGACGGCCAGGGCGCGCTGCGCCAGGTCGACGTCACGTCCGACTACATCGAGAGAATTGTCGGCGACGTGCAGGCCGAGCGATCGCTCAAGGTCGTGGTCGACTGCGGCAACGGCATTCCCGGCGCCCTCGCGCCGCAGGTGCTGGAGGGCGTGGGCTGCGAGATCATTCCGCTTTACTGCGAGGTCGATGGCACGTTTCCGAACCATCATCCCGATCCGTCCGATCCGCACAATCTGGAAGACCTGATCGGCTGGGTAAAAACGACCGGCGCGGATTTGGGCATCGCCTTTGACGGTGATGGCGATCGTCTGGGCGTGGTCACGCGCGCCGGTGAAATCATCTTTCCCGATCGCCTGCTCATGCTGTTCGCGCGCGACGTGCTCTCGCGTCAGCCCGGCGCTACCGTGATCTACGACGTCAAATGCACCGGCCATCTGAAAGGTCAGATTCTCGACGCCGGCGGCAGCCCGCTGATGTGGCGCACCGGCCACTCGCTGATCAAGTCGAAAATGCGCGAAACCGGCGCGGAGCTGGCCGGCGAGATGAGCGGCCACTTTTTCTTCAAGGAGCGCTGGTACGGCTTCGACGACGGCATCTACGCCGCCGCGCGGTTGATGGAAATCCTCGGCGGCGACATGCAGGGGCGCACGCCGGAAGAGATTTTCGCCACGCTGCCCAAGAGCGTCTCCACGCCCGAATTGAAGATCGAGCTGGCCGAGGGCGAGCACTACGCGTTCATGGAGAAGTTTCGCCAGCAGGCCAGCTTCGGCGACGCCACGCTGATCACCATCGACGGCCTGCGGGCAGATTGGCCCGACGGCTGGGGGCTGGTGCGTGCGTCCAATACCACGCCGGTGCTGGTGCTTCGGTTCGAGGCGGATGACGAGCCAGCGCTCAAACGCGTTCAGCAGGTTTTCCGCAAGCAGCTTTTGGCGGTCGACCCTGCGCTGAACATGCCTTTCTGAGCCGCACTATCTGACAAACGCTAAATCAAAAGGGCCAGCATCAGCTGGCCCTTTTGATTTACGAGTCAGCCGATACAGAAAATCGGCAGCCGAGGCATTACTGCGCCGGCTTGGCCTGTGCAGCCTTTACCTCGCGATAGTGAGCCAGCTGCGCTGACTGATCCTTCAGCATCTGCGCGCGCTGTGCCTGCTGGCGCTGCAGGGTGTTTTGCTGGCCGGTAACCACGGCACGCTGGCTGGCGATGCTGTCATTGATGAACTTCGGCACGGTTTTCTGGGTGCGCTCGATTTCC
>CBAAAD010000225.1:0-5418 GCA_964658785.1 uncultured Methylobacterium sp. | reverse complement strand
GCTCAATCGCGCGACGCAATCTCGTCGATATGGTGCAGCATGTCGGCCGGGTCTTCGTAGACGCGGAACGCGCCGGCCTGCTGCAGTTCGGCAATGCCATAGCCGCCGGACAGCAGGCCCACGCCGAGCGCGCGGGCACGCTGCGCGGCCAGCATGTCCCAGACGCTGTCGCCGATGACCAGCGCGTTGCGGATGTCCACGCCCAGCCGATCGGCGGCGGCGATGAACAGGTCGGGGTCGGGTTTCGCGTGGCGCACCTGATCGCGCGTCACCACCGGCACCGTGGTGGGATCGACGCCGAGCGCGGCCAGATTGTGGCGCGCGGTTTCCATCCGACCGCTGGTGGCGATAGCCCAGGGAAATTTGTTTGCGGTGAGAAAATCCAGCAGCTCGCGCGCGCCGGGCAGCGGCTGGATGGCATCCGCCGCCGCCAGCCGACCGAAGGCGGCAGCATGGTTGTGGCGCAGGCGCAGCAGGGTGTCGTCGCTGATGGCCACGCCGGTTTCGCGCAGCAGCATGTTGAGGAACAGGCCTCCGCTCATGCCGATGCGGCGGTGGATGCGCCACACCGAAATCTTGACGCCCTCCGCATCCAGTGACTCTTTCCAGGCAAGCACGTGCTGGTAAACGCTGTCCACGAGCGTGCCGTCGAGGTCGAACAGAAAGGCGGTTTTATCAAGCGACATGAGAACTCCGGCAACAACAGACAGCACGCGATTATGTCAGGCCGGATGTGACGAACCGGCGGCGCACGCGACGATGTCGCGTCGCGCGCGCCGAAAGTTCTAGTCGTTGCGATTCAGCAGCGAGCCGCCCGATTCCACGATCGCCAGCGCCGCGGCGCCCACCAGGCCGGGCTCCGGATTCATGATCGCCTGCGTCGGCACCTTTTCCATCGTGTCGCGGAAACGGCCCTTCGCTTCGAAGCGTTCGCGGAAGCGGCCGCGCTCCATCCACGGCAGCAGGATAGGCACCAGGCCGCCGGTGAGGTACACGCCGTCCCAGGCGCCGATGGTCATCACCAGGTCGCCGGCGACGCTGCCGAAGATGCCGGCAAAGGTTTCCACCACCTGCACGCACAGCGGATCGCTGTTGCTGTTCGCGCGGGCGCTGATGTCTTCGGGCTTCAGTGGCTCGGGCGTCTTCCCCGCGATCTCGCACAGCACGTCGTACAGGTTCACCAGGCCGTTGCCGCAGATCAGCCGCTCGTTCGACACGCGGCCGTAGCGCTGGTTGAGGCGCTTGAGAATTTCGATGTCTTCCGGCGAGTGCGCCGCGAAGCCGGCGTGGCCGCCCTCGGTCTGCAGCACGCTGCACTTGCCCTGGCGGATCAGCAGCCCGCCCACGCCAAGCCCGGTGCCGGGGCCAACGATGACGAACGTCTGCTCGTCGCGCGTGCCCGGCTTAGGCAGCGGCAGGGCGCCCACCGGCACCAGATCTTTCGGCTGCAGCAGCATCACCGCCATGCTTTGCGCGGCGAAATCGTTGACCAGGTGTACCGACTCCATGCCCAGCTCGGCCTGCAGCTTCGGCGCGGAGATGGCCCACGGATTGTTGGTGATCTGCACCGTTTCGCCTTCGCTGATGCGCCCGGCGGCGGCGATCAGCGCACGCTTTGCCTCCAGCCCGCTGTCCTTGAAGTATTGGCGTATGGCGTCGGCGAGCGAGGCGAAATCGTTGACCTGATAGCGCCGCACCGTATCCATCTGCAGCGGCGTGGTCCCGTTCGGGCCTGACAGAGCAAATCGAACATTGGTGCCACCGAGATCGGCTAGCAGGGTCGGGGCGGAAACACTCATCAGAGCTCCATCGGATAAATCGGGAAACGCCAAGCCTGCCGTGAATGCCGCCCAGCGTCCAGCCTTGCGCCAAAGCAAGCCGCCTTTTATCGCGCTGGTGCGGTGGCGAGACCGCCCCGTTCGCGCCTTATTTCTTGCCGCTCGCGCTGCCGCCCGAGGCGCTACGCAGCGCCTTCAGCAGCGCCTCCCCGTTCGGGCTGCCCAAGCCCGTGCAGGCATCCCAGCCGGCGGCCGCCTTGTACGTGCCGTTGTTGCCCTGGGTGATGTCATGAAAGGCGGCCTTGCCGGCGTGATACAGCGCCGCGTGGCCATCGCCCAGCGTGGTGCCGAGCGCCTGATTGAGCCGCGCCACCAGCGCCGCCCACAGCGGCGCGACGGCGCTGGTGCCGCCGTACACCACGTCCTTGCCGTCGACGCGTATCTTGTAGCCCGTCAGCGGGTCGGCGTCGCCGGCCACGTCCGGCACGCCGCGCCCCTTGAAGCCGGCGGCGCCGGCCGGCACCTTCGACGAGGCCTGCCAGGCGGGCAGCGGATAGACCGTGCTCACTCCGCCCCCCGTCGCGCCGTTGCCGGTGGCCGTCTCGTTCCACACGACTTCGCTGGCGATCTTGCCGCCGCTGGCGGTGAGCCTGGTGCCGCCGCAGGCCAGCACGCTGGGACTGGAGGAGGGAAAGTCCACGTGCGGCTTGCCGTCGGTTTCGCCATCGGTGGAGCCGGCGTCGCCTGCGGCCACGGTCACGGTAATGCCTAGTGCGACGGCGTCCAGCAGCGCCGATTCCAGCGCGTCGCGACCCTGCGGCGCCCAGCTGTCCTCCGGGCCACCCCAGCTGATCGAGATTACCGTGGGCTTGTTGGTGGCGTCGTGCGCGGCCTGGGCGATGGCGTTGTAGAAGCCCTGATCCGTATTGGCTGCGAAGTAGACGACAAATTTCGCACCGGGCGCCAGCGCGCCGGCCACCTCGATATCCAGCATCACCTCGCCATCGGCGTCGCCGCCGGGCGTATTGCTCGCCCCGTCGACCGACACGCTCGTCACCGTCGGCCCCTTGATGCCCAGGCCGGAAAAATACGTGTCCAGATCGGCCTGCTGATATCCGCCGCCCAATTCGATAATGGCGATGGTCTGACCGCTGCCATCGGTACCGGCGGGAAACTGATACAGCTCGCCCAGCTGCAGCGGCGTAAAGCCGTTGATCGGCTGCGCCAGCGGCTTGCGGAAATGCGCGGTGGCCACCGGACGCTTGTCCAGACCAAGCACCGCGATGATCGATGGGTCAGGCAGGGTCGGTTCCTGCGCACAGCCAATGAAGTGCGCGCCACTGCTGCCGATCGCGTACTGGCCCAGGTCCACGCCGAAGGCGTCCTTCATGCTCTGAGCGGTGCCGCTGAGATGCAGCGTGCGCCGGTCCATGTGGCAATCCAGCTCGCGCATGCCGTGTTTCTTGCTGAGCGCGCGCACGCGCTCCACGTCGGCCGGGTCGGCGCCGTGCTGGTCGGCGTAATCCGCGCGGGACATCGCAACGTGCGGCCAGGCGGCGGCCGGCGGCGCGGCGCGATGGCGAAAAACCAGGGTCACGTCAACGGTGGCGTTCGGATCGTGCGGCCCGATGTAGCGGACGTCGGCGGGCAGGCTGGAGCGAGTCGTGGCGTTCATGAACTTACCTCGGAGCAGTGGCGATCGATGGTGGACATGTCGAGCATGCGCAAGACTGCGCTCATGCGGCGAGATGCACGACACGTTCGGGTTCCGGCGTTCAGCGCCCGGTGAGGTCCGTGCAAGCCACGCATGCTCCGACCACTGCGGCCTGCCGTCGCGCATGTGTTGGCGCGATCTGGCCTAAAATGAGGGCCTTATTCAAAGTCAGGATTCGCGATGAGCTTTCCCGCCATCCGCATGCGCCGCATGCGTCGCGATGCGTTTTCCCGCGCGCTCATGCGCGAGCACACCCTGCACAGCAGCGATCTGATCATGGTCGCCTTCGTCATCGAGGGCGAAAACCGGCGCGTCGCCGTGCCGTCGATGCCGGGCGTCGAAAGGCTCTCGATCGATCTGCTTCTGCAGCTGGCCGGCGAATGCGTGCGGCTCGGTATTCCGGCGCTGGCACTGTTTCCGATCACCGACGCGCCGAAAACCGAGGACGCCGCCGAAGCGTGGAATCCCGACGGCCTGATGCAACGCGCCACCCGCGCGCTGAAAGCAAAATATCCCGAGCTTGGCCTGATCGGCGATGTGGCGCTCGACCCCTACACCTCGCACGGCCAGGACGGCCTGATCGACGAAAACGGCTACGTCGTCAACGACGCCACCGTCGTAGCATTGATCAAGATGGCGCTGGCGCAGGCTGAAGCCGGCATGGATTTCGTTGCGCCGTCGGACATGATGGACGGCCGCATCGGCGCCATCCGCGATGCGCTCGAAGAAGCCGGCCATATCCACACGCGCATTCTCGCGTACTCGGCAAAATATGCCTCTGCGTTCTACGGCCCGTTCCGCGACGCCGTCGGTTCGTCCGCGAATCTCGGCAAGGGCAACAAGCACACCTATCAGATGGACGTGGCCAACAGCGACGAAGCCCTGCGCGAAGTCGAACTGGATATCCAGGAAGGTGCCGACGCCGTCATGGTCAAACCCGGCCTGCCGTATCTCGACATCGTACGCCGCGTAAAAGACGCCTTCGGCGTACCGACCTTCGTCTATCAGGTCAGCGGCGAATACGCGATGCTCAAAGCCGCCACGCAAAATGGATGGCTGGATGAGAAGGCCGTGGTGCTGGAATCGCTGACGGCGATGAAGCGCGCGGGGGCGGATGCGATTCTTACGTATTTTGCGATTGATGCGGCGCGGTGGCTTCAGGTAAGTAGTGTGTGAGGATTCAAATTGCAGCGTGTAATCCAAGGTAAAAGGCGGTGACGCGTTCAGTTTCTTGAAGTAAATCGATCTTGAAGGGGAATCGAGATAATGAATTTGACCCCGCTAACCCCTTTGTTCGTGGGCCTTACGCTTACTGGGATTATGCTGATAGGTGCGCGAGAGCATCGTCAAATAGTAGGTGATGCCGAGATTTATAAATTTCCTGCGACCCTCGGTTACATGATCTTCGGGATGGCTGTGTTTTTCGTGGGTGCTCCATTCGCACCCGGTGCGAATGGAGATATGGACTTTCTCACCTTCGCCAGCTTTTTCTGGGTCATCGCGTTGCTCGTTGTTGTTTTTGGTGTGTATCTTTTGAAATACCGGGTCGTGATCGAGGCCTCACACATGTCTGTTGGCGCTTACTTCAAACGTCAGATCGATCTAAGTGACATTGTTACAGCGACTCTTAAAAAAGGTAGTAGGAGTGCTGAACTCGTTCTCTCTCTACGCACTGGTCGAAAAATCTTGTTTTCAGGGATGCTGGCCGATTTCGATATATTGGCGCAGCGGATGATTTCGTGTGCGGCAAAAAATCAGTCAACGCTAAAATTAAAAACAAGCGCGTAGATTGGGTTGAGTCTGCGACCGTGGAGGCAGGATGCCGAAACGAATATTCGCGCAGCGAATGGCCCGCAGGGCGGCTCGCTGAGGCGAGCCGTCAACCCAACATGTTCGCAGCCTGATGTTGGGCATCGCTTTGCTCAG